>NZ_JAFZKX010000085.1 GCF_017551775.1 Fibrobacter sp.
GGTGACGACCTGTTCGTGACCAACCCGACCATCTTCGACGAAGGCATCAAGGCTGGCATCGCCAACGCTATCCTCATCAAGGTGAACCAGGTCGGTTCCGTGTCCGAAACTCTCGCCGCCATCAAGCGCGCTCAGGACGAAGGCTACGCCCCGATCGTTTCTCACCGCTCTGGTGAAACCGAAGACACCTTCATTGCTGACCTCGCCGTCGGTACCGCCGCTGGCCAGATCAAGACTGGTTCTCTCTCTCGTACGGACCGCGTGTGCAAGTACAACCGCCTCCTCCGCATCGAAGAAGAACTCGGCAAGGATGCTGTGTACGCCGGTGACCCGCGCAAGGCTTGCAAGGCTGCCAAGGCCGCTCCTGCTAAGAAGTGCGCTTGCAAGAAGGCTTGCAAGAAGAAGTAATTCGGCAATCGCGATAGCATGTCATTCTGGAGCCGCGTCAGTGGCGATAGAATCCATGCTGAAGTGATTCGTGCAAATTGCAAAGAGAAGCCGTCCCTCCGGGGGCGGCTTCCTTTGTTATGTTACACAGGTTTCTTGGAACAAGGTATTATATTTGTAAGTAGTTTCATGAATCATGTTAGGAGGATATGGCATGAAAAGGATTCTGCTTCTGTTGGTGGCGATGGTATTTGCTGTCGCGTGTTCGAAAGAAAAAAATATTCCAGAAGAAAAAAGTTCCGATCGTCCTCGGACGGAAACTAATAGTTCTTCAACAGAAGGTACTGTTAAAGGGATTCCGCCAAGGCCTGTGACTAAAGGCCTTTACGATTTTAGTGAATGCGATGCTAAATTCAAAGAGGGAACAGAGGATTACAAGAGTTGCGTTAAAGCTAAATATCCGAACGTGAAATTTGTAGGAGAAGAGAAATGATAAAGAGGATTTGTCTTGTTCTGTTTTTGTATTGTCATTTAGTTTTCGCTGACTGCTTGCTTTATGAATCTAGAGAATACGCTATTGAAGGCGCGGAAGCTTATCGAGAAAGTTGTGAAAGTTATGGTGGCGGTGGTGGAAAGTTTTCTTATTCGGTGTCCGAAAGTTCTTCTAACAATACATGTGGTGGAAGGTTTGTAGAGAATGCTTTTGTTCTTCGGGTCTCATGCAATACATGTAGCTCCTTAGAAATGTTGGAAGAGTTAGAAGAAAATAAGAAATATTGCAATGAAAACTGCAAAACTCCCATGATGTATTGTATGACCGATTTAAATGCTTGGGGAAGCACATTGAACGGATCTAGGGAATCTTGTGGTTTAGATGACCATACTCTTCCTGGTTGCGAGGAGTCAAGTTCCTCGGAAACGGAACAGTCTTCCTCGTCGGAAAATCAAAGTAGCTCCTCTCTAGAGTCCTCTAGTTCGGCAGAAAGTTCGTCCTCTAAGGAAGACGAGACGTCGTCTAGTTCCGAAGAGAATTCATCCTCCTCTAGCGAAAATTACGATAGCTCCAGCAGCGGAGGTTCCTGTGATGAAGGTGAAGGCCATTGTGATGATTCCAGTAATTCCTCGGCGGGTCCTACGGATTATTGTGAAATAGGAGGCGACAGGAGAAATGATCTCGCGAGGCTTGGCTATGTGCATTTGGATGTGTACAATGCCCTTCCGAACATGCAAAACCGAGATGAAATCTTCGTGTTGAATTGCACTTGTGCGGGAAATGGGCGTCTTGTCGCTTGTGACTTTGCCAATTTTGGACTGGCGGAAGGCTATTTGCCGATTGAGATGCCCATATGTGGTTATTCGGAAGGCTATTGGTGCAATGGCATCGAGAACGGAACATGCGATTTTAGCGGGAATGTTATCAGACTCTATTATTCAAATGATGACGGCTCGGGCTTTTGGTGGGCGCCCGTATTCAACGATGCGAATACTCTAATGTATATTGAATATATTAGGATGATAACGATACTTGAAGAAACCATCAATGGGATAACCAACAAGTCAAACCTTTTCTCGATGCGCCATCTGCTTCCCGCCAATGTTTCATACAGTGATTTAGAGAATCTAGTACTTGAGGCTGCCCCGGCATTCCCTGATATGGGCAAAATGACTGCCTATTGCCGTGGCGAGTGGTTCCCGCATGATGACGACTGTTTCGGAACAGAGGACGAGGCCGAGGAATCTTTGCAGGATATGTCTGACAATTGTGCTATTTCTTATGGAATACCCTATTACCAGACGGAACTTTCTAATCGTGGTTGGTGTGTTGTGGGCGAATGCGAGGGTGCGGAGCCCTATTCAAGTGCGGAGGAATACTCCAGCTCGTCTGAGGAGAGTTCCTCAAGTTCAGAAGAATCCTCATCGTCGGAAGAGGAAAGTTCTAGTTCCGAGGAATCCTCCTCGTCCGAAGAATTGAGTTCGTCAAGCGAATACGCCTTGTGTCAAGCGCTGTCGTCTGCCGATAGATCAAATGCTTCGAAAAATTCCTGTTTTGAGAGTAGTGGTAAATGCTATAGATGTAATGCCGCCCGCACTACCAGTGAATGCAACTCTGCTTGGTCTTGGGTCTCACCTTCGCATATTGATAAATACTATTTCACGGAAATTGATTGCGAAAGTGGAGAGCGCAAGGATGACAATCGGATTGGGCAGTGCCCGGGATTCCCGATGGAAAAAGTTCCTGAGTACCCAGAACAGGCGTGCATAGCGTACAATGGAAAGTGCTACAGGTGCAATCCTGCACGTGGTTCGGAGTGTGCACATTCTTGGTTATGGAATGAGGGTCCATTTGGAGAACATAATATCGGATACTTCTATGAACAGGTTGATTGCTATGACCCATTTGAAAAGCATGACAATCAATGTCCAGATGGAAATGTTTTAATGAAACGAGTCGCTGATTATGGCGATGCGGAAGATGCAAGTGTTATTGGATATGATATTGATTTCATAAATAACGCGAAATATTATGATGTTTTAGGACGAAAAACATCAATGGCAAACTCTGCTAAACAGATTCTTTATAGAAAAGCTATTGATAAATTTTATCAAAAATCGACAAATCAGTTACAGCAAACAATTGAGAATATTTTTGAAGGGATGAACCAAAGAAATTCTAGGCGAGCCCTTTTTAAACGAGATGATTGTGGACATCTTCGAGGAGATTATGGGATAATTGAAAATGGTCAAAAAGTTGGGGGGATTACATGCCCTGATGCAGGACCTCTCTTTAGCACTCCCAATGTACTAGATAACAAATTTTTAGAGGAAACATGCATCGTTAAGGACTGCGAATATAAGAAAGTTTGGGTGAGAGTGGGGACAACACTTCAAATGAGTCTTACTAGTATTGATTATTATGTTGTGGATGTTGGTTTTGTTTTTCCTGACGGATATGTTACTACGCAAAAAGACCATAATGCAGTAGAAAAACATGAAAAAGGGCATGTGGAAGATTTTAAATGTATTGTAAAAAAATTCCCTGAAGAAACTAAGTATATTGAAGTTGAAGTGGAGGCTTGTAACGAGAAGGATGCTTTGAATGCGGCTATAACAGAAAGTGTACAGCCATATTTGGATGAAATGAAAAAAGAGTATGATAAACGTTTTAAAAGAGCGACGGATCGATATCATCAAAAATACGATTCGTTTAAATATCCCGAGGATAATTATGTCTGTCCGAGTGATTTATAAAATTTGCATCATTATCGCATGTGCGTTCGCATTTTGCAATGCTGCCGATTATCCAGATGAAAAATCTGATGATGATCCTATCTTTGCCTATTTTTGCTTTTATAAGGATTCTATTTCTTGGCTTCATGGAGAGGATAGCGTTTATGTTCTAACCTATCACGAAATGAAAAATGAAATCACATTTTCAATCAATTTTAAGAGTACTACGGATATTTCTTCTTTTTGGGTAAGTCTTCCAGATCTTGATAGAAATAAAATCATCATAAATCCTTTTCGAGGTACGCAAGGACGTGGTTCTGGATTTTATCGAGGTCGGAAATATTCAGAAAACAGGACTGTAACGCCTTATGACTTAATTGATTTTTACATTCTTCAAAAAGATTCTTTGCTTGTAAAATCTCTTTTGGGAACGACGAATCGATTGAAATGGGATTACGATTTAAAAATGGGAAAACAAAAACAAGAATTTTCTGGAGATAACATCATTTACATCTCCGGTTTCTGCACCGAAGAACAACTGAAAGCGATAAGAGAAAGAAAAAAGAAGAAGGAATGATTCCCCAAAAAAGCGGCGGACAATGGCCGATTGTTGCGCTTATATTATTTGTCATACACGTTTGTAAATTTTCGTAATCATTCGGGCGGCAAAGACGAGGAGGGGCGGTGCCGTACCCGCGTTTGTGTCTGCTTGTAAACGTATTTTTTTAGTATGGGGGACAACAAACAATACGTTTAAATCTATATTAGTTCCGAATTTTCATCAAAAGTCGTAAATAGGCTTACAATAAGAGGATACACATGATTGGAATGAAATCGATTGTCAAGACCGCTGTCGTGGTTTCGGCGACGGCCGCCCTTTTCGGGTGCGACAGCAGCAGCGAGCAGCAGGCTGCCGATGGCTCTTTGCCCCGTAAGCAGACACTTTATCTGTCTGGCCAGCAGTGGGGTGCTCCCGCTACGTTCAACCCGCTCGCCGAAAGCTGGATGGCCGCATGGCCCGTTGGCGGTCGCTTCAACCTGGTGTACGAACCGCTCGTCACCTATAACACTCTTAACGGTCAGGTGGAAGCCCTCCTCGGTACGCTCGTTCCTGAACTTTCCAACAACGACAGCATCGTGGTCGACCTGAACCCCGCTGCCAAGTGGAGCGATGGCAAGCAGGTGAACTCCAACGACGTGAAGTTCATCTTCGCGAACGGCGCCATCAACACCTCCGAACAGATTTCCGCAATCCACGTGGATACCCTCAAGGCCGAACCGGCAGCCCAGGATGCGCCTGTTGCCGAACGCCTTTCCTTCATCGTTGCCAAGGACAAGCGCAACAACCCGCTTTCTGTGATGGACCTCCTCCAGGCCATCCGTATCGTGCCGGCTCACGTGTTTGAACCGCTCGTTGCCGAAAAGGGCCTCGACGAAGTCAAGAAGCTCCCGATGGACAAGAACCCGGTCGTTTCTGGCCCGTACACCATCAAGGATTACTCTGCGAACAAGATTATCCTCGAACGTCGTGACGACTACTGGGGCAACGCCGCCCTCCACAACGGCCAGCTCCCGGCTCCGAAGTTCATCGTCCACCCGATCTACAAGAGCAACGAACACAACACCATCGCTCTCCGCAAGGGTGAACTCGACGCTTCCATGTCCTTCATTCCGCGTATCGGTGACCTCAAGGGCGCCGGCGTGCACACCTGGTTGAACGACGCTCCGTTCTTCATGCCGGGCGCTATGCCCATGCTCATGATCAACACCATGAAGGAACCGCTCAACGACAAGCGCTTCCGTCGTGCTCTCGCTACTGCGATTGACTACAACGCCATCCGCCAGTTCGCCGTTTCCAACTACACGTCCCAGCTCCAGCCGGGCCTCATCATGCCGACGAACCTCGAAGGCAAGTACATCAACGCCGAAGATGCTAAGATCGGTGTGAACCTCAACATTGTTGACGAAGCCGAACGCCTCAACACCGTGAAGGCCATGCTTTCCGAAGCTGGTTACAAGTCCGTGTTCAAGGACGACGGTACGCTCGACCACATGGAAAACGCCAAGGGCGAAAAGATTCCGACCCTCTTCATCACCTCTCCGGCCGGTTGGACCGACTGGGAAGCCATGGTGTCTATCGCTGTCGAAGGCATGCGCAAGGCCGGTATCGACGTTCGTGAAGGCTTCGTGGATGGCGGTCAGTACTGGCCTGCCATGGGCACTGGCAACTTCGACCTCATCATGCACAAGCCGACTGCCGACGTTTCTCCGTCTCTCCCGTGGAGCCGCTTCAACGAAGTCATGTCTAGCCGTGACTGGCAGAAGCTCGGTGACTGGGCCGGCACCAACATTGGCCGTTACAACCAGCCGGGCACCAAGGAATTCCGCCCCGAAGTGGACAAGCTCCTTGCTGAAATTCCGCTCATGACCGACGAAGCCAAGAAGGCCGAAGCCTACCGCGAACTGAACAAGATCTTCATGGAAGACCAGCCGGCTATTCCGCTCGCTTACCTCCCGGAACAGTTCTACGAATTCAGTGACCGCGTGTGGACCAACTGGCCCTCTGCCGACAACGCTTACGCTCCGGCCCAGCTGCCGTGGATCGCTTCTGGCACGAAGGTTCTCTGGAACCTGAAGCTCAAGTAATTCAAAGGAAAATAAAAGGACTATAAATGCTTAAACAGTATCCTATGCTACGCTATGTCCTGCAGAAGGCTTTCTGGTATCTTCTGACGTTTGTCGTAGCTGTTGCAATCAACTTCGCCCTGCCGCGCATGGGTGAAAACAACCCTGTGGACATCATCATGGGTAAGGCCGCTCAGGGTCTTACTCCGGATCAGGCGAAGCTCAAGAAGGAAGCCTTGCTCAAGGCTTTCGGTATGGCTGAACTTGACGATCAGGGCAACGTTGTCTATGAACCTGAGGTCGATGCAAACGGCCAGGTCAAGACGATCAAGGTTCCGAAGCTCGACGAACAGGGCAAGCCTGTGTTCAGGGTGATCAAGGACGTCGATGCCGAAGGCAACCCGGTGATGGTTGAACGCCAGAAGCTCGACGAACAGGGCAATCCGGTCTTTGAAGAAAAGCCGGTTCTCGACGCGAAGGGCAAGCCCGTGATGGAAAAAGACCCGAAGACCAAGAAGAAGGTCGCGAAGGTCGAACAAGTCGCCGTCATGGAAAAGGTCCAGACCGAGCATCAGGATACTATCATGGTGGACCAGGTGGTCCTCCAGAGCGACCCGAAACTCGCTTCGGGCCTGTCTCAGTTCTTCTCTTACATCGGCAACGTGTTCAAGGGTGACCTCGGCCTTTCTTACAGCCAGTACCCGAAGCCGGTTGTCGAAATTATCAAGGAATCCCTCCCGTGGACTCTTGCGATCCAGGCCCCGACTATTATCCTCGGCTGGATTGTGGGTAACCTCCTCGGTGCTTTCGCTGCCTACAAGCGCGGAATCTTCGACAAGGTGTTCTTCCCCTGCGCCATGTTCCTCAACGGCGTGCCGTTCTTCGTGTTCGGTATGTTGCTCGTGGCGCTCTTCTCCATCACGCTTGGCTGGTTCCCGGCCATGGGCGCCTACAGCCCGGATATTCCGGAGCTCACGTTCAGCTGGAGTTGCATCAAGAGCGTCGGGTTCTACTACGTCCTTCCGTTCTTCTCGGTGTTCCCGATCCTTCTCTCGGGTCAGGCAACCGGTATGCGTTCCATGTCCATCTATGAACTTGGTACCGACTACATGAAGTATGCGAAGTGGCTGGGTCTCCGTGAAGGCAAGATCATCAGCTACGTGTTCCGCAACGCCATGCTCCCGCAGCTCACTGGTCTTGCCCAGAGCCTCGGTGCGATGGTGGGCGGCGCCCTCATTACCGAAATGATCTTCTCTTACCCGGGCCTCGGTATGGCGATGCTTACTGCCATCCAGCAGAACGACTACGCGACGATTCAGGGCTGCACGCTCATGATTTCGACCTGCGTGCTCGTTGCTAACTTCGCTGTCGACGTTTTGATTGCCGTCTTCGACCCGCGTGTCAAGGCCGGTCTCCAGATGGGAGGTAAGTAATCATGGGTAAACTTCTTAGAAATCTTCTCAAGTCCCCGATGTTCGTGATCGGCGTGTCCATTTTCTTCATCACGCTCTTGATCGCTTTCTTCGGCCCCCTCTTCTATCATGTGGATATCAACGCCCGCGACATGATGGCCGGCCCCTATGCCGGTTCCAGCGCTGACCACCTGCTCGGTACGGACCACCTTGGCCGCGACTACGTTTCGCTGCTCATCGCCGGTCTCCGTTCCTCGCTCTATGTGGGTCTTGTCGCCGGTGTGATTGCGACGACGATTGGTGTGCTTGTCGGCCTGTTCGGCGGTTTCCGCGGCGGCTGGATTGATGAAGTCCTCAACATGCTCACCAACATCTTCATCGTGATTCCGCAGTTCGTGATTCTCGTGCTCATCAGCTCCGCTGTGAAGGACGGACGTTCTCTCACGCTCATCGGCCTCATCATCGGCCTTACGGCGTGGAGCTGGTCTGCCCGTGCCGTGCGTGCGCAGGCATCCTCGCTGCGCAGCCGCGACCACATCGCGCTCGCCCGCATCAACGGTGCATCCACGCTCACGATCGTGATCAAGCACGTGCTTCCGTACTTGCTCTCTTACGTGTTCATGGTGTTCATCATGCAGGTCTCCTCCGGTATCCTTTCCGAAGCCTCCATCTCCATGATTGGCCTCGGTCCTCTGGATTCCACGAGCCTCGGCATTATCCTGAACCAGGCGAAGGACAACGGTGCCCTTTCCGGCGGTATCTGGATTGCCTTCCTCCCGGCGACCATCATCATCACCCTCACGGTTTTCGCGCTCTACCTCATCAATACTTCGATGGAAGGCGTGTTTAACCCCAGGCTCCGCAAGTAAGAGGTAACGAAATGTCAGAAAATGTTTTTGAAGTAGAAAACCTCAGCCTGTATTACCTGGGCCGCTTCGGCGACAAGACCCATGCCGTTACGAACGTCAGCTTCTCCATGAAGCAGGGCGAAATCCTCGGCATCGCGGGCGAGTCCGGTTGCGGTAAGTCGACTCTCGTGTCCGGCCTCATGGGCATGTGCATCCCGCCGCTCTACCCCGAAGGCAAGAGCGACGTGCGCGTGAAGAGCGGCGACAAGATGGAATCCCTCATGAACCGCAAGGTCGAAGACGTCCGCAAGAACGTTCTCGCCCAGAAGGTCTCGATGATTCCGCAGGGTGCGTTCAACGCCCTGAACCCGGTCCGCAAGATCAAGGACATCGCCGCCGACGTGATTGCCGCTCATCAGCAGCCCGGCAAGAAGCTCGACCACAAGGAAATTTACGACCGCCTCTGTGAACGTTTCGACCTGTTCGGAATGGACACGAAGCGCGTGCTCGATTCTTACCCCATCCAGCTGACCGCCGGTGAACGCCAGCGTTCCGTTATCGGTATCTCCACCTTGCTCAACCCGCAGATGGTGATCGCCGACGAACCGACGTCCGCTCTGGACGTTTCCACCCAGAAGGAAGTCATCAAGATGATTTTCGACCTTCTGGACAAGGGCATCTTCAGCACGATGATCTTCATTACGCACGAACTTCCGCTCCTGTACCACGTGGCCGACAACATCGCCATCATGTACGCGGGTGAATTCGTGGAAAAGGGTACGGCGGAACAGGTCGTCAAGGATCCGCGCCATCCGTACACCCAGGCCCTCATGGGCGCCATGCTCAGTACCGAGGCGAGCCAGCGCGGCCGTCACCCGGTGGCTATCGAAGGCGCTCCTCCGAGCCTCAAGAACAAGATTGAGGGTTGCCGCTTCGCCCCGCGTTGCAGCAAGGCTAAGGACTGTCAGTTTAAGAAGAACACTCAGAATCTCCGCATTGTCGGCGATCGTGACGTGAGGTGCGATTATGCTAAGTGATAAGCCCGTTGTATTTTCTGCCAAGCGCATCAGCAAGGATTTCGGTGCGGGCAAGAGCCTGAAGACCGCCGTTAAGGACGTTTCCTTTGACATCTACGACGAAGAATTCATCTCCATCGTGGGTGGCTCGGGTTGCGGCAAGTCCGTGCTCGCAAAGATCATGCTCGGCCTCTACAAGCCGACGCGTGGCCAGTTCCTGTACCGCGACAAGCCCATCAAGAACCTGAAGGACCACTGGAACGAAGTCCAGTCCGTGTTCCAGGACCCGTTCGGATGCTTCAACCAGTTCTTTACCATCCGTAGCCAGCTGGAAGATTCCCTGAACATCCTGAAGAACAAGCCCTCCAAGGAAGAAATCCGCCGCCGCGTGGACGAAGGCCTGATGGCTGTGAACGTGACTCCTGCCGA
>NZ_JAFZKX010000086.1 GCF_017551775.1 Fibrobacter sp.
ACGAGGATGTTCGAAAGTTCGGTGAAGTCCGCGTTCTTCTCGGAGCCGCCGAGGATGAGCGCGAAGGGGCGCGTCATGCTGGCCGTAGCGGCGATCGTCGCGTCGGGGCGGGTGGCGTAACTGTCGTTGAAGAATTCAATCCCGTTCTTCTCGCCCTTGAATTCCATGCGGAAGGGGAGGGTCTCGTAGCTCTTCAGTGCCTCGAATGCGTCGGCCACCTTGATCCCGAGTGCCTTCACGGCGAGGGTCGCTGCAGCCATGTTTTCCAGCTGGTAAATGCCGCGCACCTTGCAGTCCGCAAGGTACAGCTTCTCGCTGTCGATGGCGAGGGTGGCGCCTTCAATCACGGCGTCCCCGTCACCGGCACCGTCGCCATCGGCGTGGCATACGGCATACTTCGTTCCGGCAGGGCTTTCGCTTGCAATCTTCGCGGAGGGGGCGGCATCCTTCAGGTACACGCAGGTCCCGCCACGCTTCTGCCAGCGTACCAGGTTGGCCTTCGCGTCGCGGTATTCCTCCACGCTCTTGTGCCAGTCCAGGTGCTCGGTGGATACGCGCAGCACCACGCCTACGTCGGGCGAACGCGAAAGCGTCATCAGCTGGAAACTCGAAAGTTCCAGGATGCTGATGCGGTCAGGCGTCTCGGTCTCGAGCAAGTCGAGCGCGGGCACGCCGAAGTTTCCGCCAATCTCGTTTTCTACGCCGCACTTGGTGAGGATATGGCTTATCATGCTCACGGTAGAACCCTTGCCGAGCGTTCCCGTGACGCCAACGACTTTCTTGGATTTAGTTTGTTCTAAAAACAACTGAATTTGGCTCGTCATGAGCCCGCCGTTCATCTGGAACTTGAACAGGTCCTGGCTCATCGGGTACACGCCTGCGGAGCGCACGACGGTCACGCAGTCCTTGAGTCCGTCCAGGTAGCCTTCGCCACTGAAAACTTTCACGTTTACGTCTGCGGGTGTTTCCGGAAGTTTCACCGGGTTCTTGTCCATCACGACGATTTCCTTGATACCGCTGCGGACAAGGTAGTTGAACGTGCTCTGGCCTTCGACGCCAAAGCCTAAAACTCCTACGGGTGCGACTAATGTATTCTGCATGATAAAACCTCGGAGAGAAAAGTAGAAAACGATGTGTAATGTGAGATGCTGCGCCTTCAGCGCAACAAAAAAGTCCACCCCGCAATGCAGGGCGGACTTCGTAATGCGGTCGGACAGACTTGAACTGTCATGGGATCGCTCCCACTAGCACCTCAAGCTAGCGTGTCTACCAATTCCACCACGACCGCAGGTTCGTCACATGCGTAATCCCGCAAGTGCAGGTTTACGCGATGACAAATCCTTTTGGCGTGTTACTCGGCAGCGGGAGCTTCAGCCGGTGCAGCCGGAACTTCGGCAGCGGGTGCTGCGGGAGCTTCAACGGCCGGAGCGGCGAAATCGCCCGGAAGAGCCGGAGCGGGAGCCTGCTGTTCGGCATTCTCACGAGTTGCCTTCTGCATGGCAGATTCTTCAACGGTGACGTTCTTCTTGGCGGTGATGAGGCCGAGGGCGAATACCACGATGAAGAAAATGATGGCGACGACGCGGGTCAGCTTCTGGATGAAGGTTGCCGCACCAGCGGTAGAGAATGCGGACTGGGATGTCATGCCACCGAGACCTGCGAGGCCGCCCATCTTATCGTTCTGCACGAGAACGAGCAGAGAGAGGAACAGGCAGAGAAAGACGTGGACGACAATCAGAATCCAAAAAAGAGTTGTCATGTGACGATTCCTTGGTTTAAGTTTCTAGCCGCGAAATTACTTGGCTTCGGCAGCGTCGATGATTTCCTTGAAGGTGTTGGCCTTGAGACCTGCACCGCCGATGAGGCCACCGTCGATGTCCTTCTGGGCGAGGAGGCCGGCAGCGTTGGCGCCCTTCATGGAGCCACCGTACTGGATGCGCATGCCTTCGGCAACGGCTTCACCGTAGATTTCCTTCACGACGTTACGGACGAAAGCCTGGGTGTCCTGAGCCTGTTCGTCGGTAGCGGTCACGCCGGTACCAATCGCCCAAACCGGTTCGTAGGCGAGCACGCACTTGGCAGCGTCTTCGGCGGAAACGTCCTTGAAGGCGCCCTTGACCTGGGTGCTGAGCACGGCTTCGAGCTTGCCGCCGTTGCGTTCGTCGAGAGTTTCACCGATGCAGATGATCGGCTTGATGCCGGCTTCGAGGGTCTTCTTGACCTTGAGGTTCACCGTTTCGTCGGTTTCGTGGAAGTACTGACGCTGTTCGGAGTGGCCGATGATGATGTATTCGGCGCCGATTTCCTTGACCATGTCAACGGAGACCTTGCCGGTGAATGCGCCCTGGTCCTTCCAGTGGATGTCCTGGATGGCGAGCTTCACGTTGGTACCCTTGATGACGTCGGCGACCTTGGCGGCAGCGAGGTAAGTCGGGGCGATGACCACTTCGGTCTTCTTCACGTCCTTGACGGCTTCCACGATATCCTTAGCGAGCTGAACGGATTCGCTAACGGTCTTGTTCATCTTCCAGTTACCAGCAATGATATACTGACGCATAATTAACTCCTTGAAAGGTTTAAAATTTAACGCGCCTAAATTTAGTAAAAAAAGCCGCCTTTTGAAAGGCGACTTTTTAAACTAAGGCCGTAAAAAAGGTTAGTTGTAGTTGCTGGAACGGCTCGAAGTCGGGGCCGGAGAGCCGCCGTAGCGGTCGCCTTCGATCTTTTCGAGGATCCATTCGTTTTCGTAACCCTTCAGGCGGGCCTGGTCGGGGTGCTTCCAGAGGAGGCGAGTGATGAGCTTGCCTTCTTCGGTGTAGTATTCCCACACGCTGGTGGAATCGGTCTCCGTTTCGTGGTCGGGAGGTCCCCACAGCAGGTTCACCATGTCATTGGTCATGCCTTCTTCGATATAGCCCTGCTTGAACACGTCCTTGAGGCGCTTTTCGATGCCCATGCTTTCCTTGGTGACGAAGTACTCGCGTTCGTATTCGTTTTGGCCCACGCCACGTTCAATAAGAATGGGAGAAGATGCTTTGTTTGCGCACCCCCAGAAAAGCAGTCCGCTGAGGGCTAGTACGCACAGATGAGAAATTTTCATAGGAACTCCTATAAGATTAGTGTCCACAAAATAAGAATTTATCGGGCAAATAGATGAAATATTTTTTAGATTTTACATTGAAATGCGGTTTTTCTGTCAACAAATTAGGATTTCGCTTGTTTCGGTGCTACTTGCTTTCACCCTTTCCATGGGTGACGGCTTCGACCAGAGTGCACAGTTCGGCTTGCGTTACGGGCCGAACCTCTCCTGGAGCGCCATGGGCAATACGCCGTTTGTATGGGGACAGTGGCTGCCGCAGTTTACCGCGGATCTTCACTACACCTGGCTCGAACCCATTGAACCGCTCAATTACGGCGAGAGAATGGGCCGGATTCCCACGTTCCTTAAAATGGAAGGCGCGCTGGAAGTTTCCCCGTTCTACGCGGGCTACCAGGTGGGGTTCGGGCTGCGTCCGTTCAAGACTAATCCGCAGGTGGAGGTCTCGGCGACGTACGAGAGCTTCTTCTACCTGATGAGCAACCTCGAGATGGTCACTTCCGACGTGTTGGGCGAAGGGCGAATCGCCGAAACGTGGAATGCGGATTACATTGTCGACAACGCCTGGGATAGCGACGAGTTCGATTACGCCCAGCTGTTCGATGTCGCGGTCAAGATCGAGTATTTCTTCCCGAAGTCCGCGCTCATCGGCCTCAACATGCATTATATCCTTACGGATATCAGCACCGATTTTTCGGGCAAGAGTTACGACTACAAGCTCAACATGCCCGTGTTCAGCCGCGATTTTATTCTGGACTTCGAATTCTTCGGGCGTACGCCCATCAGCGAGAATGTCGCTTTGCTGGTGGAAACCTCCCTGTTCAGGACGGGTTTCTTGCGCAACGGCGATGTCGTCGAGAAAGAAGCCCTCAGCTACATGATGGTCAGGCTTGGCCCGCATATTTCCTGGAAAGAAGGCTTGCGCAGCGTTACGCTGGAACTCGGTTTCTGGAACCGCCTGAAGGACAGGTTCTACGACGGAAACCTGGCCCAGCAGTTTATCGTGCAGTTGCAATATCAGGGTTACTTCTCGTTCCCGATCCACAAGGACGCGCGGTAGTCGTGTCCGAATTTCAACAGGTTCTCGCGTAACGGATCGCGGTTCAGGTCTTCCACGGGGTAGGCCGAACGTATCCAGAATTTGCCGCGGTAGTCCATGCCCGCGACGGTCACGAGCGTCGGGAGGAAAACGCCGGAAAGTTCTTTCCAGGAGTCGATGCGCATTTCGCGCTTTTCCCTGAAGGCCCCGCGCATGGTCACGAGATGCGGCTGCGGGAGCGTGTCGCTTGCGATGCTCCACCACATCTGGGAGAACGCCGTGGAGAATATGGTCGGCTTCTGGACCGAAGAATCCTTGCACATGAAGAGCCCGCGGGCGAGAAGTTCGAGGTCGTCATACCGGACGGGCGTATTGCCGATTTCTTCTTTCAGGTGGTGCATCGCCATCTGGCGCTTCATTTTCGGGGAATCCTTCTCGATATAGCGGCTTGTCGAGTCGGTGATGTATTTGTACGAGGGCGTATTCGGCAGGTGGATAAAGAAGGTGTCGCGCTTGCTTACTTCGTGGTGACGCCATTCGATATCGATTCTTGCGCGCGAATGCTGCGCATTGATGAACCAACCCTCCATGTTCACAATCATGTCCTGGTCCAGCAAGGAATGCGTGCAGAGTTCCTGCGCATGCGCCGTAACCGCAAACGTTGCGGTCAGCAGGGCGGACTGGATGAGGGTGCGAACAAACTTCATGTGTGGAAAAATAAAAAACTCCGTTCTCTCCCAATGGCTAAAAAGAAAGAACGGAGTTCGTTTTTAAGGAAGATTCGACTGGAGATTAGGCGTCGGCTTCGACGGAGGCGCCTTCGCCGTCGTCTTCAATCTCGAGGGCTTCGTTTTCGCCGAGCTTGAAGAGTTCCACGTCCTTCATGCTTTCGCGGATTTTCTGTTCGATTTCGTTGCAGAGTTCCGGATTGTCCTTCAGGAAGAGGCGGGTGTTCTCACGGCCCTGGCCGATGCGTTCGTTGTTGTAGCTGAACCAGGAACCGCTCTTCTGGATGATGTCGAGTTCGGTGGCGAGGTCGAGGATGGAGGCTTCGCGGGAAATGCCGCAGCCGTAGAGAATGTCGAATTCGCACTGGGTGAACGGAGCCGCGACCTTGTTCTTCACGACCTTCACGCGGGTACGGTTGCCGATGACTTCTTCACCGTCCTTGATGGCGGCGATGCGGCGGATGTCGATACGCTGCGTGGCGTAGAACTTGAGGGCGTTACCGCCGGTAGTCGTTTCGGGGTTGCCGAACATCACGCCGATCTTCATACGGAGTTGGTTGATGAACAGCATGCAGGTGTTGGACTTCGAGAGGATGCCGGTGAGCTTGCGGAGGGCCTGGCTCATGAGGCGGGCCTGCAGTCCCACGTGGTTGTCGCCCATTTCGCCGTTGATTTCGGCCTGCGGGACGAGGGCTGCCACGGAGTCAATCACGATAATGTCAATAGCGCCGGAGCGGACGAGGGTCTCGGCGATGTCGAGGGCCTGCTCACCGGTATCGGGCTGGGAAACGAGGAGGGATTCAATATCGACACCGAGCTTGCGGGCATAGACCGCGTCGAAAGCGTGTTCTGCATCGATGAAGGCCGCGACGCCGCCGAGCTTCTGGGCTTCGGCAATGGCATGCAGGGTGAGCGTCGTCTTGCCGGAAGATTCGGGGCCGTAGATTTCGATGATGCGGCCGCGGGGGAAGCCTCCCACGCCGAGCGCCATGTCGAGCTGGATGCATCCAGTCGGGATGACGGGGATTTCTTCGACAGGCTGGCTACCGAGAGCCATGATGGAACCTTTACCATAATTCTTTTCGATCTGCGCAATCGCGGCTTCGACCGCTTTTGCCTTGTCGGCGGAAAGGTTGCTAGTGGGTGTCGTGTTCTTCTTTGCCATATTGGACTCCATTTTTTGTTTTTTCTTGTCTAAATATACTATTTAGTGTTCACTTGTGCAAGTGCTTTTTTGTTTATTCAGCAAAAAAAGTAACCTGCCCAGCACTATATAAACGGTTTTGAGCCTGATTTTGAGCCTATCCCCTGCGAAAATTTTACAAAAGGATTCATTTTGCAAACAGTTGTTACCAGAAATCCAGGAAATGGACATCCAGACGGTGCCTACGGGCTTGCCCGGGACGGCGCCGCCGGGCCCCGCGATGCCCGAGGTGGATACCGCCCACTGGCAGCCGAACTTTCCGAGTGCGCCTTTGGACATTTCCTTTACGGTCTGTTCGCTCACGGCCCCGAACTGTTCGAGCGTCGCGTGGCTTACGCCCAGGAGTTTTTCCTTGATTTCGTTCTGGTAAGCGACGATACCGCCGGCGAGCACTGCCGAAGAGCCGGCTTCGTTCACGATGCTCGATGCCACGAGCCCGCCCGTGCACGATTCCGCCGTGGCCATCATCTCGCCGCGCGCAATGAGCGTTTCCTTGATGGCGCGCACCAGCTCGGCGATCTTTTCTTCGAGGACGCTTGCCTCGATTTCCAAGCCTTCGATGTTCGCTTCGGTGATTGTCTGTTCGTTGCTCACTTTCATACTCCGTAATTTAGAATTCTTTTGTGTCATAAAATGACAGTTTGAACAAATGGCGAAATTTTTTTGAAAAATATACCTTTTGGGACTGCGGTATGCAGTTCCCGCATATGGGATATGCTCGTTCTGCCTATGCTATTATTAATAGGGTAATCAGGGAGTATAAACGAATTATTTCTATATTTCGGGCCGATGTCGAATCGTCTGCTTTCCATAATCCTGTTTGTTTGCCTCGCCCTTGCTGGGGTGGCTAGTGCGCAGACGGTTCTGCAGACGGGGGCCAGGCAGATGGGCGCACAGCCGGTGTCTTCGGCCTCGGAAACGTCACAAGATAGTTTGCAACGGGAATCCAAGGCTCCCGAAGAAGCGAAAACGGCCGATGGCGATACGCTGGCGCAGGCTGCGGATTCTTCCGAGTTCAAGGGAGACCCGCTGGTGAAGGGCAAGACGGGCATTGAAGCCATTGATACCCTTACCGTGAACGAATGGGATATCCCGACGACGCGCAACTCCTTGCCCTTGACGATGCTTTTGAGCATTTTGCCGGGCGGCGGGCATTACTACACTGAACACTATGTGCGTGGCGGGTTCATCACGGGCATTGAACTTTTGCTCGTGTACGAGGTGTATTTCAACAAGGCATACCAGAAGGACCGCGTGCTCGAACAGGCGCGCCCATTCCAGGATTCCGTCTCGATGTACACGAAGTTTATCATGGAGGCGACCGACCGCGATTCCCTGAGGGCGCTTCAGGACAAGCGCAACGAGTATGCGTCCCGTGTGCGAGAGAAGAGCGACAAGAAGATGGAACAGGAAGACCTGCGCTACGCCGAGAACGCATGGCTGATAGGCCTTCATTTGTACGGGATGTTCGACGCCTTTGGCATCTGGTTCAAAAACAACCACAGGAGCGTGGAATTCCGCAGCATGAAGACTGCGGTGCTATGGGCAATTCTGCCTGGGTTCGGACAAATGTATAACGGCGAATTCGGCAAGGCGGGCCTGTTGTACATGGGGCTCATCGGGGCCACGGCGAGCATCCGCACCTCGCAGAACATGGTGGAATACTACCTCGATCGCAAGCATTTCTTGGAAAGGGAAAACTCTAGCCCAAAGGAACTGGAACGCGTAAGCGAGCGGGTTACCTATTACCGCAAGAACCGCAACCAGTATATCTGGGGGCTTGCGCTTATTTACCTCTATTCGCTTGGCGATGCCGCGGTGGATGCGCTTTTGAGCGATTTCGACAACCCGATTCATTTCGCTTTGATGCCGAATTTCTCGGGCGGCGCGCAGGCGGTTTTCTCGCTTGATTTTTAATTTGTTAGGAATGCGGGTTTGGTTATCCCGCATTTTCATTCCAATTATTCCATCACCAGCGGGGGCATCTTGAGGCCCTCGTGCACCGTCGTGAATGTTCCGCGGAAGTGTCCTTCGCTGTTGCGCGTGAATTCGAAACGGTTCACCATGGCGTAGCTGAACATGCCTTCCACGAATATGTCGTCGGCAAGCCCGCAGGCGAAGTGCTGGAGCGCCGCGATGACGCCCGCATGCGTAACCCACAGGAATTCGCCGTCGTCTTCGAGCGTGTCGAGGAATTCTTCCACCCGTCGGTCTACGTCATGGAAGCTTTCGCCCTGCGGGAACCGGAATCCGCGCCAGTCCTTCATCCATGCCGCCATTTCCGTTCTCGGGGCGGCGGTAAGCTTCTGACCTTCCCACGACCCAAAGTTTAGTTCGATGATGCGTTCTTCCTTCTCGATCGGGAGTCCCGTCGCCTCGGAGACCTTTTCGGCAAGCCTGAGGCAGCGCAGGAGCGGGCTGCTGAACAGGCGGCTCGGCTTGGGCTCGGCCTTCAGAAAATCCGCGATGGCGCTGGAGGATTCCTCGGGAAAGGTGTCGGAGACATCAAAATCCAGCCTGCCGTAGCAGACGTCTTTCGGGTTGTAGGGCTTGGTATGGCGGATTGTCCAGAGGATCATGGTCGATTCGGAATAGAAAAATGGGAACGCTGGTGTCTGCAAATAAAAAAAGCCCTTTTGGGGCAAAAAGAAAAATCCTAGGCGACCTGAGCACATAAAAATTCACAAGTCCGTTGCTGCTTTCGCCCTGGCGTGTTGCCCGCAAATAGTCATTGCGCAGGGCCTAGGAGCCTTAAATATAGATAGAATTCGGCAATTTACAAGGGATTTTTGTCGGATTTTACAAGAAATTTGGCCTTTTTATGCAAAAAAATGCTTTTTTTTGCACGGAAATCTGCCGACTTTGCTGATAAGCAAAATAACACTGGCATGATTGTAAATTTTTGTATATATTAAGGGCGTCGACAGCGGTTCGGCGATGTTTTTTGGGGTTTTTGATAAAAAAAAGGTTTTGTAATCAAATGTGATGTTGCTCACACTAAAAGGCAGGATTCGGTAAATCGGGAAATTTTGCCCCGGTTCTTTGAAAGACCACCTTGGAATGTAACATTTTTTTAGTATTTTTGGGGTCGGTGTGAAATGGGTTGGAGTCAACCATTTTTCCGTGTGGTGGAGAAAATGAACAAATTGAAGTGTTTGGCAGTTTTGTGCGTTGGTCTTATACCGACGTTCGCTTTCGCTAAAGCTAGCGTAGCTCCGTTGCAGTTTGCTGGGGCGGCAGATTCTTTGGAGAATCAGGCTCGCTGGGATTCCCTGATGAAGTACAAGATCTGGGGAACGGATTCCATCAATATATTCAAGAACGTCAACATCTCGGATACGATTGGCTACAATGGAACGAAGGGGCGCCTCTATCTCTTAAATGACGAGCATGTTTTGGGTGGTCCGACCATTGTGGGTGGCAACATGGTTTTCGACAATTCGAATCATGATCAAATTCTTAAGGGTCCGGTGCGTGTAGAGGGAAATTTGCGACTTGGTACTCAGGACTATAACGTCATGGAGGGGACGTGGTGCGTTCAGGGGAGTATTACATCGCAGTACAACGATGGCGATAGGCAGTGGAACTCTCTGTTGCAGGGCCCCCTGTATACGAATGAAACAAGCACGGTCTTTACAAAGAAGGTGGGAAACTACGGGGCTTGCCCGGAGGCGGTTCCTCCTCTGGAGGATTTGTCCGTACCTTATTTGTCCGATAATGCCTGGCAGGGTTCGGACAATCTCATGATGACCAGTACAAGTCCAGAAACAGGGTATATCCATGTTCCTCCTGATTCCGTTGAAAAGAATAAGTATGGGACATATGATAAGTACTATAACAATTTTGTTATAAATGGTACCAAGAATAAGGCTCTTTATGTGCTAATGCCTCCTGGCGGCAAGTTGACTAGAATATTCTCGAAGAACGGTTTCAAATTCGATAATGCCGTGAATGATTTGGTAATTCAGGTGGTATATGTCACCGAGGGCACGAAGTTTGCAAATGGCCAGTGGGATTTGACGAATAAGGCTAATTTTACCTACGTGACCAATTCTGATTACTCGGGTAACCTGCTCTTTTACACAAACAGGCCTGTTCAATGGAATTATTGGGATGGAGCTTCATTCCAGGGCACCTGGATGACGACGGACTCCATTGCTGTCGGCGGTCACTTTAAACTGGCTGGCCAGATTGTTGCAAGATATATTCATTTCTATGCCCATATCAAGGGTGACTTTCAGTACATGCCTTTCGACCCGCCTTGGATCGATATCAATCCTGAAGCCCGTACATGGGGTACCCTCTATGAAGGTCTTTCTGGCTTGCAGCCGCTTAGCATTTCTTTGAACGAAGCCCCGACGACCGACGTCACCTTCAAGTATTGTTTTATTTTCAATGGTAATCAGGCGAACAACAGGGATACGGACCCAGATTCATTGAATGCGTTTGCCAGCTTGGACGATGTCGTCACATCGGGGATTCCTATTTGTAATGGAGCCAATTCTACCAGCTACGAGACGGTGACGTTCCCCAAGGGACATAAGACGCCGACAAAGGCAGTTGCGGTTGCGGTCAAGGACGAACTCATCGAGGAATGGGGCGAAATGTTCACGATTCGCGTGTTCGACATGGTGGGCGCCGTGCTCCCGAACAAGAGCCGTGAAGGCGAGTTCCTAATCGAAATCGTGGACGACGACAAGGCCCCTACCAGCAAGGATACTGTATTTGTTGGCCTTGAAGATACGGACAATGCGTTTGTCCGGTTCCCGGCCTATACGGGTAACGGGCTTCCTCTGACGGATTATTATGTGAAGATTGAATCGCTGCCGATGCACAACAGCAGTGTCGCCGGTACGTTGATTTATGACGGCAACGTCGTGGATGCCGATGCAATTTCTGCGGGTCTCGTGATTCCAAGCGCCGACCTCGGTAAGCTCACGTATCGTGGAAACCCGAATGCGTACGGAACGGATGTCGCCTCGTTCATCTTCAGGATTATCAACAAGGGTGTCCCCGCTGTCAGCAGCAATCTTGTCCGTATTAACCTCAATCCGGTGAACGACGCCCCGAAGGTGAGAGACACAACGTTCACGGTCAAGGAAAACGTCGCAGGTCAAACGACTCCCAATGCGGTGAACGGCAAAATTCCCGTGACGGATGTGGATGATAGCCAGTTTAAGTACGCCTTTGATAATACGGATGCGAACTACGCCAAGGTGACCTCCTTGTATACCATCAATTCGAAGACGGGCAAGATTTCCGTGAAGAGCGGTGTCTTGCTGAATTACGAATCGGCGGACAGCCTCTTGAAAATCAAGGTGAATGTTACGGATTCCGCATCCACGACTAACGGTACCGGTAAGATTACGGTCAAGTCCACTGTGACCATCCAGATTCTTGATGTCAACGACAAGCCGGTCATTAGAGACACGACTTTGACGGTTGCGGAGAATTCGCCTGCAGGTACCGAAGTGGGCAAGGTTACCGCGACGGACGAAGACACCTGGAAGGTGCTTACCTTCTCGCTTGCCGATATGTCGGGAAATAGTGGTGCAGCGCAGCTCTTTACGATCAATTCGGACGGCATGATTAAGGTGGCTACGGGTGCCAAGCTCGATTACGAGACGAAGAAGGAATACAAACTCTACGCCATCGTGACGGACAATGGTGCCTCTAAGGGCTTTACGAACCTGAAGGATACCGCCATAGTCACAATCAAGATTACGGACAAAAATGATCCGCCCATCATCGTCGATATCAAGGACAATTATAACGTTGTCGAAAATACCAAGACCGGGACTGTTTTTGCCCAATTCAAGGTTGTCGATGTGGATGCGGCCGATGGCAGCACTACTTTGAGCGCAACTGTCAAGGACAAGAACCCGGTTTCGGGCTCTGTTACTGCCGACCAGCTCTTCGGAGCTTCCGTCGCGGCATACAATGGCGATACAGTGTATGTCAAAATATTCGTGAAGGATAGCGCCCTCTTGAACTACGAAGCGCTGTTCAAGGCCGATACGGTTAGCTACAATGTGACCCTGTCCATAAAGGATGCCAATGGTGGCACCGGAAGCAACACCGTTACCGCCGATACGAAGATCTTCGTGACCGATGAAAACGAAGTCCCGACTATCGATGATGGCTCGTTTACCGTTGCCGAAAACGCTCCTGCGGGAAGGCTTGTGGGTACCGTCAGCGCTTCTGACCCGGATACCTATAATGCGGTCTACAAAAAACTCACGTACTCGCTTGTCGGCACTTCTGACCGTTATGCGGTTGCAAGCGGTACCGGCAAGATTACGGTGAAGCAAGGTGCGGTAATTGACTACGAGACGACTCCGAACCACAAGGATACCATCAAGGTCCGCGTTAAGGACGGCGGTGGACTCGTGTCGAGGATTGCGACCATCGAAATTACCATTACCAACACGAACGAGAACCCGGAGCTCAATTGCGTTACGGGCGATACCAAGTGCAACGGCCCGTTCGAAATTGCCGAAAATTCCGCTACGGGAACCGTCATCCACACGTTCGCGATTTCTGACGTAGACGGAAACGATGCTGGCCTGCTGAAGGTTGAACTTGCCGACAAGAATGGCAGCAATGCGAAGACGCTCTTCGACGTGAAGACGAATGACGCGAATACGGAAATGATTGTCTTTGTAAAGGACAGTTCGAAGCTCGACTACGAGACCGTGGATGCCCAGTATGTCGTGATCCTTACGGTGAAGGATGCGGGCAATGCGACTGACACGCTTATACGTACCATCAAGGTGAAGGACGTGAACGAACGCCCGACGATTTCGGACAAGACTGTCACGAAGCCCGAAAACCTCCCGAAGGACGCCCTCGTTGCGGAACTTACCGCGACCGACCCGGATACGAAGCATGTGGCGGAATTCGGTCACCTGGATTACAGCATCATCACGCAGAACACTCCGTTCTGGATGGATTCGAACAAGGTGAAGGTCGCCGACTCTACGAAGCTCGATTTCGAGACGACTCCGACCATCAAGTTCAAGGTGGAAGTCAAGAACTGCACGAAGAACTCCTCTACGGGCATGTTCACCGTGGGTTGCCTTACCGATACCGCCCTCGTGACGGTCAAGCTCACGAACGTGAACGAGAATCCGGAACTCAAGTGCGTTACGGGCGATACCAAGTGCAACGGCCCGTTCGAGATTGCTGAAAATTCCGCTACGGGAACCGTCATTCACACGTTCGCGATTTCTGACGTGGACGCAAACGATGCGGGCCTGCTGAAGGTTGAACTTGCCGACAAGAACGGCGGCAATGCGAAGACGCTCTTCGACGTGAAGACGAATGCCGCGAATACGGAAATGATTGTCTTTGTAAAGGATAGCTCGAAGCTCGACTACGAGACCGTGAATGCCCAGTATGTCGTGATCCTTACGGTGAAGGATGCGGGCAATGCGATTGACACGCTCATACGTACCATCAAGGTGAAGGACGTGAACGAACGCCCGACGATTTCGGACAAGACGGTCACGAAGCCCGAAAACCTCCCGAAGGACGCCCTCGTTGCGGAACTTACCGCGACCGACCCGGATACGAAGCATGTGGCTGAATTCGGTCACCTGGATTACCGCATCATCACGCAGAACATGCCGTTCTGGATGGATTCGAACAAGGTGAGGGTGGCCGACTCTACGAAGCTCGATTTCGAGACGACTCCGACCTTCAAGTTCAAGGTGGAAGTCAAGAACTGCACGAAGAACGCCTCTACGGGCAAGTTTACCGAGGGCTGCCTTGCCGATACGGCTGACGTGACGGTCAAGCTCTCTGACGTGAACGAAAATCCGGAAATTATCGTGGACGATGGTCCCGATGGTGACGACGACACCGACTCGCTCTGCATCGCATACTGCGATACGACTGGCCGTGGCGTCGATCCGGAAGGCAAGAAGACCCTTACCGTGGGTGTCAAGGAAAACGTGCCGCAGGCGACTGTCGTACTTTCGTACGTCGTTAACGACCAGGATGCCGGCGATATCAACGGCCTGAAGGTCAAGTTGCTCGACAACAAGAATACTGGCGTCGATTCCCTCTTTAAGGTCGATCTCGTGAAGGACACGCAGAGCGGCAAGAAGAAACTTGTCATTACCGTGCTGGACAGCTCCAAGCTCGATTACGAGACGATTAACCCGAGGCACGAGGTGACGATTGTCCTTACCGACCCGGATGGCCTTACGGATTCGCTCGTGCGCATTATCGAAGTGCTTGACGTGAACGAACCGCCGACCTTCGAATCTTGGCCGTTCGAATTCGAGGAACATAATGAGCCGGGTGCCATTGTCGGCCATGTCGAACATGGTGTCGATGTTGACACGACAGCTATTTCGGGAATCAGCATCCCCGCGTACTACGAGAACGACAAGTTCGAATTGACGGGTGGTGCCGACGGTGCCGATACGCTGTTCAAGCTTTTGAAGAACGGCGACCTGGTTGCCCTGAAGAGATTCAACTACGAGACGGACCCGCACGAATATGTCATCTACATTTCCCTGATGGATACGTTGATGCCTGAACTCGTCGAGACCGATACGGTTTATATTACGCTCCTCGATATCAACGAAAATCCGACAATCCTTACGGACTCCGTGCGTGTCGAAGAAAACGCGAAGAAGGGTACAGTCGTCGATACCCTCGAGGCGAAGGATCTCGACCTGTACGATACCGTGCTGACCTTTACGCTGGTCAAGGATACGAGCGGATGCTTCGAAGTCTCCAAGAGCGGCGTGATTACCGTGAAGGCCGACCGCTGCAAGAACCTGGATTACGAAAAGAATCCGGAACTCCCGATTACGGTGAAGGCGACCGACTCCAAGGGCGGTTCCGATACCAAGATTATTGCTGTGAAGATTACGGACGTGAACGAGGCTCCGGAAGTCGACGACCAGACTATCTACGTGGATGAAGACGAGAAGATTGGAACGGTTATCGATACGATCGAGGCTAGGGACCCCGATAAGGATCCGAAGTACAGCGATATCACGTACACTGCCATCGACGGCGATACCTTGGTGTTCCGTATCGATCCGAAGACGGGCGAGGTCATCTTGCGGGATACCCTCGATTACGAAAAGAAGTCGGAATACAAGCTCATTGTCGAGGTCTCCGATGGCGAGTATGCGGATACGGCGACGGTCACCATCAAGGTGAAGAATGTCTACGAACAGCCCAAGGTCGATATCATCATCGCCGAGACGGTGGATTCGACGTGGCATTATCCGGATACCCTCTACATCAACAACAAGACTCTGTGCATTGAATGGGTCGCCATGAACCGTGTTTCCGAAGAAAAGCTGAAGGACTCTACGGAATGCGGCATCGAACTCGAGGAAGGCGAGAACATCATCATCCGCAAGTTCGAAGACCCGACGATGGATACTCCGGGTGTCGATACGCTCGTGGTATACGTGAGCACGAAGTCCCCGGTGGTCACGATCCGCAAGGTCGAAGACGAACTGCCTGACCCGAACATCTTTACCGTGGTGGAAGAAGCCGCGAAGAGTGATACGGCATTCTACGTGAATACCCCGATTAACGAGATTGTCGTGACGGTCAAGGATCCGGACGAAAAGACCAACGAATCCTTCACGATGAAGCTCGACTTGGAACCGTTGAAGATTCCGTCCAAGACGTACAAGACGCTTGGTGATATTGCGGACTTCAGCATTGCCTTGAGCGACAAGCCGTCTTCGAAGGTGACGCATACGCCGGTCAACGGTGAGAAGATTGCCGTCAGCTACACGGAGAAGGTGAACGGGAAGGAACTTCTGATTACCTACTACACCGACATGAAGGGCGAACCGCTCGAGAATGAAGACGGCGTGGTGGAAATGACTATCACCTGTACCGAGAACATAAACGGTACTGACGTGAAGTTCTCTTACCAGGCCGATGCCGTTACCGGTGCCGTTATCAAGACATCGGGCGGATACGTGAAGGCCAAGGATTCGACGGGCAAGGCCGCCGAGAACCAGGTGGTCTACACGGTTTCTTATGAGACTGTGGACAAGGCCGGCAACGTCGTGCACATCTCTTACGGCGTGGATGCCGAGGGCAATATCGTGAGAAACGAGTTCGGCAGCATCGGCTACGAGGTTACGTACTCCTTCACGAACAAGTACGGCAACACCGCAACGCAGTCTGTATTCGTAGTGATCGACCAGGTGCCGCCCAAGGTCAAGATCCTGTACCCGACTAACGGCGAAATTATCTACTCGAACTTTGTCGATGTGAAGTGGACTGTGGACCTCGGCGATGGCAACGGCCCGGATGTCCAGGATACGCTCGTGACGCAGAGCCTCAAGAAGGGCGGAAACGTTATCGTACGCATGTACCGCGACAAGGCGGGCAACATAGCGAGCGATACGGTGCGTGTCGTCATGAAGAACGCGAAGGAAGTTGCAATCTCCGTCGAACAGCCGGTTACCGAAATTTCGAAGGACAAGGTTGCTGATTACTACGCAAAGAGCGAGCCTGAAGAAGGCGAGACCTTTGCTGTGACCATCTACAACACGAAGTCCAAGAAGGAAATCGAAACCCTCGTGGGTGGTGACTTCGAAACCAAGGAAGGTAACGGTGATGAACCGTATGAAGGCCTTGATGGACACCTCGGACCGACGCTCGCTATCGATGCTAAGGCTCCGACGTTCAACGAAGTGGGTGGCCTCGCCACGCTCGACGACTTGGTCAGCAAGGAAGGCCTCGTGATGCTTGACGGTGTCAACGCTGCCAAGAGCGAGAAGATGCCTGTCGCGGAATACGTGGAAGAGTACTGCTCCGCCGCCTTTGCCGAAAAGGTGGGCAGCGACCTGAGCCGTGCGAACTTGTATGAAACCGAAATGCACGTGAAGATCTGGATCTACACGACTCTCGGTCAGTTTGTGGATTACTACTCCTTCACGCAGGAACTTAACGATCCTGACTACGTGAACGATGCCGGTCTCCTGACGCTGTACTTCGAATTGAAACCGGATAGGGATGGCAATGTCCGTACGAAGAACGGTCGTCTCATGGCAACGGGCGCTTACATCTACAAGACCGAAGTCGACATGAGGTCTGAATTGCAGTGTACGCTCCCGCCTGTGAAGGATGAATCGGCGAAGTCCTTGAAGAAGGGCGATGTCCGCAAGGTCAAGGAAGACATGCTGAAGAACTTCGGCTACAAGCGACCGGAAAAGAAGTAAGTTTTTCTTAATATTTTTGATAGTAACCCCTTGAATACCAAGGGGTTACTTTTTTATGTGATAAAATGCAATATTGTATCTTGGAATATGCGCTTGCTCACGTCGCAAAAATTTGCTAGTGCATTTTTTGGGGAAATGGACTATTTTTTACTGGTAAAGCCAAAAGAAAGAGTCCCATGCAATATTCTCATATTCGCCTAATTTCGCTGATTTTGCTGCTCCCTTCTTTGATTTTTTCGGCTCCGGTAGCCGGAAAGGTCGGCCTAGCTCTGAACGAATGCGAACGCCAGAAGAAGAAGGACAGTAAGTGGTCCCCTCTGGGGGTCGGTGCTCACGTGTATCAAACCGATAGGTTGCGTACGGGGCGTGAGTCGGAACTCGTTATCCGTCTTCTGGACGGAAGCGCTATACGCATGGCTGAGTTTACTTATATCGAAATGTCTCAAATTCTCGTGCCGAAGGGCGACGGGACGTTTGACACTCGGATTAAGGTGGATTCGGGCGTCGTGAATTTCGCCGTCAAGAAGCAGAAGAAAAATTCCACGTTCAAGTTCAAGACGTCGGGGACGCATACAGCTTCTATCCGCGGGACGGAAGGCTTCGTGGGAAGTTATAACAACGTCTTTGCCGCGAGCCTTGTGAACGGCAAGCTTGAAGTCGAAGATGGCGAGACTCCGGTTTTGGCAATCGGGGCCGGCGAGACGATTTTCGGTACGGATTCCCTGGTCTCCATGAAGTTGGCTTCTTCGGGCGATCCGAAGTTCGCCAAGCGTCTTTCCATGATTATGCAGTCGGGCAAGGACATGGGCGAGATGCTCAAGGATGTGAAGGCAGCCGATGAGGCGGTGCAGCAGGAAAAGAAAAAGGCCGCTGTGGATAACCTGCCCGAAAACGGTTTTACGCTCAATACGGAGAATGCTGTCGAAGTCTGTAATGAAGGGCTTGCGCTTGACGGCATTTACCGCACGAGCGATCCCAATGCGAAACTCGTGGTGAAAATGGGCAAGCATGAGGTGTCCGAGAATCTTGCTACCATAGCCGACGGCCAGTCTCATCCGTTTGCCTACAATGTCGCCGTAAGCGATGAAAACGGACTCTGGAAAGAAACCGAGGCGGAACTGGTCTTTGTTTCGGGCAAGGTCAAGGATTCCAAGAAGGTTTCGCTGAAGGTGAATCCCGCATGTCGCGGTGTGAACCATATCGCCCCGCAGGTGAGAATTGCTTCGTATGATTCGACCTCCTGCAAGGTGCAGGTCGCCGTGAACGGCATGCAGGATGACGTGGGTATCTTGACGCAGTCCATCGACGGGACTTCTGTTTCCGAGGAGGCTGTTTCCAAGAACGGGTTGTCCAGATTCAAGTTGTCGTCGGGCATTCACGAATATGAATATGTGCTGAAGGACCAGGCGGGCAATGTCGGAAATGCAAAGAAGATGATGGGCTGCTATCCAGTACGGCGCTTCAACGTTGAGGTCTTTGGCGGGCCGCGCGAAGAACTGATAGTTCCGCCGCCACCGTATGGTCTCGCGGACAGGATTTCCAAAATGCTGGAATTCAGGATCCGTACCCCCGAAAACGATCCGCAGTTCCTGTACAAGGTGACCGTGAAGCAGAACGGGAAAGTTATTCTGCAGGAAACCTTGACGCAGATACAGACGCTGGATTACCAGATTCCGGTCGAACTTGTCAGGGGTGCGCGCAACAAGTTTGATATTGAAGTCATCCACAAGAGTGGGTTCCGGTCTGTCGCCGTGAAGAAGTTTGAGGTTCGTTGATGAAGGTTTGGAGTTGGCTTGCACTTGTCTTGATTGTTGCTGCCCTCGCTTATGCGGAGGCAGCTCCGTCTGTTTTGAATGGCGGACCCGTTTCGGGATTCTTGACGGTTGAAAACTCCCCCTACACAGTGAACGAGACTATCGAAGTTCCCGAAGGGAAGGCGCTTGTCATCGAGGCGGGGGTGACCCTGAAGTTCAAATCGGGTGCCGGGCTTGATGTCAGTGGCGGCTCCTTTATGGTCATGGGCACAGAAGACAGGCCTGTTGTATTCGAAGGCGAAGACGGTTCCTGGAATGGTATCTCGTTGACGGGTAACCATCGCGCGGAGTTGTCGTATCTCGAAATCGATGGTGCGGAAATCGGCCTTGCCGTGGAAAGAGGCTCGCTTTCGCTCAACGGAGTCTACATCCGCAATGTATCGCGCATGGCGCTGTTTGCCAAGGAGGCCGAAGTCAAGATTGTCGGCGGTGCGTTCAACTACAGTGAAGGTGTCGGCCTCTGGGCGCACGAGGGCAGCGTCATCGATGCGGAAGAGACTGCCTTTTTTGGCAACAAGGTGGGCGTGCTCCTGTCTTCGGGAGCGAAACTCGATGTAAAGCAGGTCAGCATCAGCCGCAACGGGGATGGCCTCGTGATGGAGAGCGGAAGCAGTTTCGCGGGTAAGGAACTGGATGTAGAAGGAAATGGCATTGGCCTCGTGTCTGAGGACAACCCGCCTGCGGAACTCCGTGAGGCGGCGCGCGAGAACGATACCGATTTTTCGCAGAACCTGCAGGCGGCCCTGAAGGGTATTCCTGACAGCCCCCAGAATCCGGCGGCGGAAAATTATTCCAAGAAGCGCCCCGGGCTGAATGGAAACAAGCCCACGGTATGGTCGCTCAACGGGAACGTTTCTGTGACGGGCGGATACCATGCGGTATGGACGGCGTCCGATGAAAACGGGGACGATTTCCCCAACTTGTTCCAGGTTCCCGGATTCTTTGCGGGCCTGAATGCCTACATGTTGATGCGTTCGTCCAAGGGCCGTTCTTTCGAAGTGTCGGCAAACCTGACGATGGACCGCTGGACGTATTTCAATCCCGAAAACGTATTTGCCGTGTATAAGGATAGCATGCAGAGGGTTGCCGTGGGCGATATGTTTATCTCCGCCGGGGACCTCTACATGGCCGGAATGGATGTGTTGGGTGGCTCTTACGACATCAACCTGTTCCGCAATTCAACTGGGACCCCGCGCTTTGTGGCGAGCGCTTTTGGCGGTGAAGTCAATGCGCCGAAACTGGTGGGCGAACGCAACAAGGAAATCTACAAGGATTATGTGGAAGAAGGCGAAGCCGAACCCCAGCAGCTCATGGTGGGCGGCAAGTTGCGCTGGAATCTGGATAGGCGCTTCAATGCGACTGTCGGTTTTGTCGGCAGCAGGAGCGAACTTGAAGATCCGCTGCTCCGCGACGGGGCGAATGCGGATGTGAATACGGCTATTCCGCTTACGACATCGAAGTCCATTTTTGCGGATGTGGATTGGAAACCGTTCCCCGGCAATTTGCAGATAAATGCGCAGATGGCCATGGGCGGTGCCGATACCGCCGGTGTCCTTGTGCAGCGGGCCGTGAACAAGGTGTTCTCGGAAGCCAATCTCGACGTTTCCAATTTCGCAAAACTCCGCCGCCTCATGAACAACATGAGTTTGGTGGATCGCCTTTCGAGGGATGAACTGAACGAGATTTTTGGCGAGAATGCCATGATGACCGAATCCGAAATGCGCCAGCAGCTGCGCCAGTATCTCACCAAGGCGAAGAATGTGCTGGATAGTTACGGAAAGGACAGGTCGAGTGCGGAAATCAGGAGCTGGGATGGCGACAATGTCGCTTTTGCTGCCTCCCTGCGCTGGGCTTTGCCGCATACGGTTCTTTCTGCCGGCATGCGCTATGTGGGCGCAGGCTTCTATAGCATCGGTTCCCCGGATCAGTTGCAGAATTCTCGCGAATGGAACATTTCGTTGGAGCAGAAGGTCGCGAACTTCTGGAACTTGGAACTTTCGTACTTGTTGAATGTGGAAAACGCTGCGCATGAGGGTGACTACAATGTGTTTGGCTTTGCCGAAGGATCAGCCTTGGGACTGGTTCCCGGTGCGGAAGACCATTGGCTTAAGGAACATGAGCAGGACGAAGACCGCACGCTTTACGACCATACGGCGGCGCTTGCGAATGTCATCGACATTGCTCCGCGTGCGAAGCTTTCGATCGGCTATACCTTCAATTACAGGACCCGCAGTACGAATCAGAGATTGCAGGCCGTCTATTCCGCGGGCTCGGGAATATACGCCGACCGCTGGTTCCAGGGTGGCGACGGGAATGTGGTGGATATCGTGAATGGGGAAGATACGTTGAAGGTGGATTCCGCGCGCTGGGCTAGTTACTATGCGCTTGCGGAAAGTCCTTATCTGGCGACCCAGTTCGAGGAACGCATCATGAAGCATGTGGTGCGGCTGGAATTGAAACTGGACCTGCCGAAGAACGTGTTGAAGGTCGGTGGTGTGTGGAGCCTGCGTCGTGACCTTTCCCGTTTTGAACAGGACGAACTGATTTCGGACTTCGACTTCAGCGACGAGACCTTCGGGCTTCTGGGTTACTATTTCCACGGTGGTGACTATTTTGAACAGAGCTACCCGGTTTTTTTGAATACGAATGTTGGTAACCTGCGCAACATGTTCATGGTAATCCCGCGCTACAAGCAGTACAACCGCGACAATATGGAAGAATTCGAATGGCGTATTGCCGAAAACTTGCAGAAACCGCTTGTGAAGGACTTTATGGATTTGACGGTCGGCGCAGTATTCCGCAGGGAATATTTGAATCGCGATGAATTGCGCAAGCATATACGCGAAGTGGAAATGGATGTGGGCGGAAGCGCCACCTTGGGCTTTACCCATATGAAAAATTTGACATCCGCCTGGACTGTCGGAGCTTTGTATTGTAACCGTCCTGATTTGCTTTCGGAAGAATATTTTGACCTGTACGGGTCGGTTATGGTGAATTATGAATTTTGATCAAAAGAGGTGGTGTATGAATAGGCATTTCTTCCTGGTAGCGCTTTTGCTCCTCGCGACTGCGGGGTGGTGCGGCTATGTAGGTTGCGTAGACAAGACTCGCTGCGATATCAATGTGAGTTCGTTTCTGGAATGGGATAGCCTGCACGCATATCTGTTGATGTGCGAATTGGGCTGCGATGATCTCCAAACAATCCAGGTGACCGTAAAGAATGACATCGAGTTTCTGGAAAATGCACCGGACGAAAACTGTTCGACGAATTTTAATTCGATCAAGTTCTCGTATTCCGTCATACTCAAGGGCGAAGGGCAGCCTACGGTATCCAACTTGTGCATGTATAATTTGATAAATAACGAATCTTATGGATTTTTCTATACCGCGGAGCACCAACTTTCCATAAGCAACCTCAAGTTCAAGAATATTTATGCCGATGCGAACCAGGCCAAGTATTTCGGCCTGTTTGTGGGTAAGGTCGATGGTGACGTGCAGATAAACAACGTGGAATTGGAAAATGTGCATGTAAAAGTTGACTCTGCGTCCCATTTCTCCGGTGGTATTTTAGGCGCCGTCGTCGCGCCCGAAAAAGGCCCGGAACGCGGAAAGGTCACCATATCGAATCTTCGTATCAAGGATCTTGTCGTGGAAAGCCGTTCGAAACTGGCTGTGGGCGGTGTCCTCGGTTATGTGCAGGATTCCCTCACGATGATGATGTCCAATATTTCGCTTGCGATGAAGCAGGATTCGATTGAAGGCGTGGTGGATGCTAATTCGGCTTTCTATGGAGGCGTTGTCGGTTATGCCGCCAATACGGTTCAGCTCTTCATTGACTCTATTGATGTCAATATGGATATCAACGCGGATTTTGACCGTAATGTACAGACGGTGGGTATTGGCGGTGCCGCAGGCAAGGTGGATGCTGGTGGTTTGCTTGCGACTCAGACTTGGGTTAAAGCGAATATTAAGACAAACGCGCGTTCTACGGCCACTACCGATCGTTTCTTCTCGACGGCTTTCTATATGGGCGGGCTTGTCGGACAATGGAAAGCGGTTTCTTCGGATTCGTTCTGGGTCAATAGTTCCGAAATCAATGCGGATATTTCGGCGAAGGGCCTTCTGGTCCCGTTTGTCGATGTCGGCGGAATTCTCGGGAATGCTTTTGTTGAGAATAATACGGGAACCTCGCTGGTCGCGGTCATGGATGTCAAGCAGAATACCCAAATCGACTTGGAGTCGAATTACTTTCAAAGGGCCTATGCGGGTGGCCTTATAGGCGATTTCTACAATGACGCAGGAAACTTTTCAGTCCTTATAGAAAGTACGACTGCGGAATCTGATATTCGTGGAATCACTTTTAGCGGTGCTGCTGGCGGTTTGGTCGGATTCCTGGACGCTCAGACGGTACTTATCAACGAAACCGAAGCATCGGGAAAAGTCCGTTTGCAGATGCACGATATGCTGTATGATTATCGGTCCCCGCTGTATGTGGGTGGCTTGGTTGGCCATTCCGAGAATGCAAAAATGAAGGTCAAGGGGGCATCCTATTCCGGTCTCCTGCAGCTTGAAGAACACGTAGCTACTGTCGATACGGCGACGGACTGGAAGGCGGGCGGTTTGTTCGGCTATGTGTCTAAGGGATTCCTCTCCTTGGATTCTTCGAACTTTTCCGGAAACCTGATGCTGTACAAGGTTCCGGGTACGCTTGCCGTCGGTGGCTTGATTGGCGGTACGCAGGAGCTTGATTCGCTTGCGGTGACGCGTTCCTATGCCACGGGTGTGCAGGATACTCTTGTCGAAGTACATTTCCAACCCCTGGATACGGGTTCGTTCGGAATTGGCGGCTTGATCGGCATAAACGACAAAGTGCGGGTTACCCGCATTACGAATGACTTTGTTCGCGGTTCCATCGTTCTTTGCGATACCTTGCTTTCGACGTTGCAGGATTATGTGAACGTCGCCGGAATCGTCGCTCGCGATATGCCGAAGGATAAGAGCGCGAGTATACTTATACAGGATGTGTACTATCGCGGCGGATTCGTCATGGATGACCTTTATGCGAAACGCCGTCCGCTTGCCTATGGGCTTGCGGTGACGGACAACAAGAACGGTTCTATCAATGCGGCCTATGCGATTGACTTTACGGGAGTGGCGATGGACGGTTCCAACCTGAAAAAGAAAGGGTTCGAAGTGGTCGCAACAGCTCCGTCCGATACCTTGGAGTTGCAGACTTATGGTAAAAAAGAGATGGTCACTTTGAACACGCAGGATTTCAATGATCTCCTCAACGAGGCCGCGGAGCGCGAACCGGCATGGGCGTGGTCCGACAGCGTCAACGACGGGTTGCCCTGGCTGCTGGGACTCGAAAATTACGATGTGGTTCACGGTTCTATAGAACGCATCGAATTCGTTGAAGAAGACGAAGAAGAGGATTCGACGGAAATTGAAATTGGTACGTTGCCCGAGAAAAAGCTGGCTTGTGATTACATTGGCGTCTATGCCTCGGGAAACATTGCGAAGGTCGATGTCAACTTCCGTGTCGAATCGTCGGTTCCGGCCTTGATGCGGGTGCAACTTGTCAAGGAATCGGAAAAGGTCGTTTCCGATTCTATACTTGTCGTGACTTCGACGGATTCCGTGGTGAACTTTATCTATAAAGGCCTTAAGACGGGTGATTACCACATCGTCGTAATGCTCGATACGCTCAGTGTTCAAACGTCTACGTGGAATGTCCGTAACGAAATCGAACTGAAACCCAATACTTGGACGATGGCGGCTCTCGGGTCTGCCGATTTGAAAACTGTTTCGAACGCGGGTGACTTTACGGTATTCCGCTGGGATGAGCGCGGTGTGGCCTGCGATTACTGGCAGTACGTCGTTCAGCCTGTCGATGCGAAGTTTAAGGCCGAGGAAGGTTACTGGATTTACTCCAAGTCGGCGGCAACTATTCCGGCGAAGGATGATGAGCCGGCTGTCGATTCGCTCCATTGGCAGCTCCACAGCGAGTTCTATGGCTGGAACATGGTCGCGAATCCCTATCCGTGGGATATAGCCTTGGATTCTGTTGCCGAATTCCAGAATGCGGATGATTCCAAAACGCCCTACTGGATGTGGGACCCGGAACGCCGCACTTATGTGCCTGCTGGAAAGTTGCCCGCATACGGTGCGTTCTGGGTGAATGTTTCCGAAGAAACAGTGCGCAGCGTTTCGACTGAGCCGAAGTTTACCGAACAGCCGGTGGCAACATACGGTAAGCTTCCCGAGAATGGTCGTGCTCTCGCGAAAACGGCTCGCGGTACGTCGGGTAGTTCCTGGAGCCTCCGCCTTATGCTGAAGGGAACCGATGGATCCGAGGACAGCTGGAATGTGGTTGGCGTCGGAGCCCGGAATGTGGGCGTCGCCGAGCCGCCGGAGGGAATGGAACGCGGCGTCTCCCTGAACATTCTTGGTGGTAACGATGCCGGAGCGAAGGGCGTGAAGCGCCTCTCGAAGAGCATATATGCGGAATCGGGCGTTCCCTCCGGCGGGAGCGTCTCCTGGACGCTCGCGATTTCGTCTGCGAAATCGCAGTCGGCGACGCTGGAAGTAGAAGGCCTGGAAGAACTCGATGCGCTTGGCCTCATGGCGACTATCGAGTACAAGGGACAGTCTATTCCTTGCCGTGCGGGCGTTCCCGTGGTTCTTGAACTCTCGACGACTGCGTCTCAGGCCGAACTCAAGGTCTCCCCGAAGTCTGCCGCCCTCACGGTCGCGAAATCGTTGGAGAACATCCGCTTCGTGAAGATGCCTGCCGCGCTTAATGTGTCATTTGACGTTTCCGAATCGCTTGCCGGCGCCACGGCCGATGTCATGTTGCTAGATTTGAGCGGTCGCACGCTTGCTGCTACCTCGCTGGAATCCGTTTCTCGGACGAACAATGTGTCGCTCGCTATGCCGGAACGCGGTGGCGTCTGCATGCTGGTGATTCGTGCCGGAAATGAACGCAAGTCCCTAAGGATTCGTCTGTAATGCTCAAAATTGGTTGCCATTTGTCCTCGTCCGCCGGTTTCAAGGCGATGGGCGAGGACGCCCTCTCCATTGGTGCAAATGTTTTTCAGTTCTTTACCCGCAATCCGCGCGGGGGAAGCGCTAAACCCTTCGACAAGGCCGACGCTGCGGCGCTGGTGAATTTGATGCGCGAAAACGGGTTCGGGCCCGCGCTTGCGCATGCGCCCTACACGCTGAATCCGTGTGCGGCGGACTCGGGGCTGCGCGACTATGCCCGCGACGTGATGAAGGACGACCTGTGGCGCATGGACCACTTTCCGGGGGCGATGTACAACTTCCATCCGGGAAGCCACGTGAAGCAGGGAGCGGAAAGGGGAATCGAGCTGATTGCGGAACACCTGAACGCGATTCTCCGTCCGGACTTGAAGACAGTGGTTTTGCTGGAAACCATGGCGGGGAAGGGAAGCGAGGTCGGGCGCACCTTCGAGGAACTGCGTGCGATTATTGACCGCGTGGAACTGGCGGACAAGGTCGGGGTGTGCCTCGATACCTGCCACGTGCATGACGGCGGCTACGATATAGTGAACCGCCTGGACTGGGTGCTGGAACAGTTCGACAAGGTTGTCGGGCTTGGGCGCTTGCGGGCGATACACCTGAACGACAGCAAGAACCCGCTGGCAAGCCACAAGGACCGCCACGAGGTCATCGGTGCGGGATACATCGGGTTGGAAGCCCTGGTGCGCGTGGTGAACCATCCGGCATTGAAGAATTTGCCGTTCTACCTCGAGACTCCGAACGAATTGCCGGGGTATGCGGCCGAAATTGCTCTTATGAAAAGCCGTGCACTTTGAGTAACTGCGAATAAAATGCTTAAAAAAACGTTTTTTTTGAAAAAATCATAAAAAATCCCTTGACAAGTTAGACGGAATATCTATATTTGGGTGCGTCTAACAGACGATGCTTCATAGCTCAGTTGGTAGAGCCCGCGACTGTTAATCGCGTTGTCCTTGGTTCGAGTCCAAGTGAAGCAGCTTAGGACCCCGTTCGAAAGAGCGGGGTTCTTTGTTTTTGCTGCGGCAACGAATAGAGCGAAGATTGCACATATTTCTATCTTGTATAAAAAATAGGTGGAAGAATGAATAAAATTATGCGTTTGGGGATTGTTGGCCTCTTGGCTTTTGCGGTCTTTGGCTGTGATTCTCCGTCGGATGCGTCTCGTAATAAAATTCTTGTTGGTCCGGAATCGGATTTGCAGGATGATGAGGATCTGCAGGGCGATGAACAGAAGGGAAGTTCTTCTAGTCATGGAGCGATTGACTCTGTCGATTCAAGTGAAGATGCCGGGAAAGTGAATTCGCAGGATGGTGAACAGAAGGTGAGTTCTTCTAGTCGTGGTGCGATTGATCCTGTCGATGCAAGTGAAGATATCAAGGAACTGGAAATCGTTTTGCGAGACTTCGAGGCGGGTTATCCCGATTTCGATAACTTCCAGTCGGCTGCCTACGCAAGCCAGACGAGCGCGTACAAAAACTTTGATACGTGGGTTTATCCCGGTTATGCGGACAATGCGGATTGGATGGCGCGCCGTGAGATTCCCGGCGGCTATGCGACTTATGGTTGCGGTAACCATAAGACTCCTGAATACGGAACGCCTGTGCTTGAAAATTCCGCTCAAGTCTGGTATGGCGAATTTAGGTTTTGTGATGAGGTCGATACGCTAATGCGCGGTTTTGTTCACGACCTTTGCTCCGATGCGATAGAAGACTGGGGATCGGACTCAACGCACCAGTGTAATAAGCGTTGCCATGGCCTTTTGTGGTCGGAGAGGGTCTATATTACATCGAACATGGTGAAACCGGTTCTTTCGTTCCCGAAAGGGGAAGACGGCAAGCCGGACTTGCATGAGCCGAACATTGCCAAGGCGCGCGATGCTTGCGACAACAAGTATTTTGAACAGTGGTTCACCGATAACGATTTGAACAAGCGTTCCGATGGTACGTTGCCCCTTACTTCGCTTGATGCAAACTCGATGGGAATTTCGTATGACTGGAATAATGGTGGGTTCTATCCACTGGATTCCATTTCTGACAGGTCAGAATTTGTTTCGATAAACCCGAAATACCCAAATCAGTTCGGTCCCCAGAGCTTGACTATTTACTGCCCTCCTTATAAATATGAGTATGCGTCGACGCAGAACGATAACAGGTTTGCGAATACATACGGCTTGTGCTCTGAATGGTTGTTGAATGGAGGCCCGAGAGTGGGTGACGCTGCCATAAATGCTGCGATGGCGGTAAACATTATTGGACTTTGGCATTTGCGCAATGCTGGCTATACCATGATGGGCTACGCACCGTTCAAGTATAAGAAGGATGCGGGCAAGGTGTTCGAGTTTACTTCCCAAGACGACTTGTGGGTCTTTGTCGATGGCGTGCTGGCTTTGGATTTGGGTGGAACGCATCTGCCTGCCAGAGGAAAGGTTGATTTGAAGAGCCTTGCTTCGGAAGGGCATGGGTGCCATGCGGGTGACCCCCTGAAAGATTACTGCGAAGGACGTGTGGACGACAAGGGTGCATGGAAAGATGGCTCTTGGCATCATATCCACATATTCTATGCGAATAGAAGTTCTGAAGGGTCGGCCCTGTACTTGAAGTTCTAGAGAATTTTGAAACATTTATTTTTTGTATATTTGACTTATGCTCAAGAAACTTTTTATCGCCATTCTCGCGGCTGCGGCTTTCACGCTGGCGGCTGATCCCGTCACTGTCGAAGCCCGCCTGACCGAAATCCCGGGCAAGATGCCGAGCAACGACCTGTACAGCTACGTGTACGTGTTCAAGTACAAGGTGCTGAAAGTCGTTTCGGGCAAGCTTGACGCGAAGGAAATCCTCGTGGGTGTGTACAACCCGCTCATCGCCCGCGGCAAGGTCAAGGACAAGATGGCCGACAAGAGCAAGGGCAACGTGGGCGAGTTCAAGGCGAAGGCCAAGTACACGCTCAAGATTGTGCCGCTCGAAGGCAACTGGGACGGCGCTGTCGAAGACGAATACTTTGACGATGAAGCCCCGCGCTACCTGGCTGTGGAAGTTAATGAGTAGAATATGGTCAATAGTCATTGGTCGTTAGTCATTAGAATGTGTTTGTGCAGCGTAGCTGCGATTGTTGAAACCAATAACTAGTGACCAATAACTAACTACTACATATGGTTTTTTCTTCCCAAATCTTTTTGTTCTATTTTCTGCCGACGTTCCTCGTTGGCTATTTCGTGCTGTTCCGTGCCGGGGTGAAGCATTCCGGTCTCAATTTCTTCATTACCATATTCAGTTACATCTTTTACGGCTGGCTCGAGCCGTGGCTCGTCTTCTTGATGTTCGGCTCCACGCTCGTGGTGTACGTGAGCGGGCGGTTCATTTCTGCACCGGGCGCGAGCAAGCGGCAGCGTAACCTGGCGCTCCTCGCGGCGATTGTCGTGAACCTCGGCGCGCTCGGCTTCTTCAAGTACTACATGTTCGGCATGGGCGTCATCAACGACGTGGTGGCGAAGCTCGGCTGCGAGCCGTTCTCCGTGATGACGGTGCTGTTGCCGGTGGGCATCTCGTTCTACACGTTCCAGTCCATGAGCTACGCCATCGACGTGTGGCGCGGTACGGCCCCTCCGGTCAAGGACTTCGTGACGTTCGCCTGCTACGTGGCGCTGTTCCCGCAGTTGGTCGCGGGCCCGATCGTGCGCTACAATACGGTCGCCGAAGAACTCGCAACGCGTACGCACACGCTCGAAAACTTCGTCCGCGGCATCATGTTCTTCAGCTTCGGCTTTGCCGAGAAGATTTTCCTCGCGAACCAGGTGGGCATCATCGCTGACCGCGTGTTTGCCGCCGCCGCTCCGGGTGTTTTGAATACGTGGTGGGGTTCCATTGCGTACATGTTCCAAATTTATTTTGACTTCTCGGCGTATAGCAACATGGCGATTGGCCTCGGGCTTATGCTCGGGTTCCATTTCCCGCGCAACTTCAACGGCCCTTACCGCGCGGTGAGCATCACGGACTTCTGGAAAAAATGGCACATCTCGCTTACCAGCTGGTTCCGCGACTATCTGTACATCGCCCTCGGTGGAAACCGCGTGGGCAAAAAGCGCCTGTACTTTAATTTGTTCATGGTCATGTTCCTGAGCGGCGTGTGGCACGGCGCGAACTGGACGTTCGTTTGCTGGGGCCTGTACCATGCCTTCTTCATGATTGTGGAACGCGCGAACAACAAGAACGCCTTCTACTGGAAGGCCCCGAAGGTCGTGCAGATCTTGATTACGCAGGTCATCGTGCTGTTCGGTTGGGTGCTGTTCCGTGCCGATAGCATTGGCGAAGCGTGGCGCATGTGGAAGGCGATGCTCGGGCTCAACCCGGTAAGCGCTGCCGATGCCATCCTTTCGGCCGAAATCTTTACGCCCACCTGCGTGGTATTCATGGCTGTGGCCGCCGTCCTTTCTCTGTGGAAGTTCCGCAGCTTTGACTGGTGCAGCGAGGTGAAGCCCTGGAAGGCGGCTGTTGCCCTCGGGCTCTTCGTGCTCGCGACGCTTGCCCTGTTTACGCAGAGCTACAATCCGTTCCTGTATTTCCAGTTCTAGGCCTCTTTTTGCCGCACTTTTTACTACATTGGGTAGTATGAGTGAAAACGTTCAGAATATGGATGAAATTGCTGAGGAAGTCGAAGAAGAGCTCCCGAAAGTGGAGAGCAGCGAGGACCTTGCCCGCATAATCCAGGCTATCGTATTTGCGTCGCCCGATATCGTGACGATGAAGAAGTTGCGTGAAATTCTAGGCGATTTTTTGGATGCGCGCACCGTTTCTGATGCTCTCATAGCCGCAAACGACTCGCTGAACAAGATTAATTCTCCGTTCGAGATTGTGGAACAGGCCGGCGGTTACCGGTTCAGGACCCGCGCCAAGTATTACCCGTGGGTGCGCAAGTTGTTTCCGGAGGCGAATGCCCGCCGTTTGAGCCAGGCGGCCCTCGAAACGCTCGCGGTGATTGCCTACCAGCAGCCGATTACGAAGGCGGCCATCGAACAGGTGCGCGGCGTGTCGTCGGTGGATGGTCCTATCCGCAATTTGCTCGACAAGGGATTTATTGCCTTGGGCGCCCGCGCCGAGACGGTGGGCAACCCCTACACGTACATTACCACCCAGGAATTCATGAAGTATTTCGGCATCAACCGCATTCCCGAGGACCTGCCGCGCCTGCGCGAGTTCAGCGAACTCCTGGAAGCGGGGACGCTCGTGCCGCAATACGCGAAGCCCGATCCGGGCCCGACCGAACCGGTGGAACAGGAACAGAATCCCGAACAGATTGAACTTTCGATGGGAGACCTGTAATGGCTGCTACCCCGTTGATGCAGCAGTATTACGAGATCAAGAAACAGAATCCCGGCTGCATTTTGTTTTTTCGCATGGGCGACTTCTTCGAACTTTTCGAGGACGACGCCGTCATCGCTTCCAAGATATTAGGTATCACGCTCACGAGCCGCAATAACGGGGCTTCGGGAGCCACCCCGCTCTGCGGGTTCCCGCATCATGCCGCGGACCGTTACGTGCCGAAGATGGTGGCGGCCGGTTACAGGATTGCGATTTGCGAGCAGGTGGAAGACCCGAAACTCGCGAAGGGTATCGTAAAACGCGATATCGTGGAAATTATCAGTGCCGGCACCGCGATGAACGAGGCTAACCTGAACGCGAAGGAGGCGAACTACCTCTTTGCGTACATGCCTGCGGAAAAGGATGCCGCGTTCGCCATTGCCGATGTGACGACGGGTTATTTGGCCGTATGCAAAAGCGGCGTGCAGGCGTTTGAATGCGAGTTCAGCCGACGCATGCCCAAGGAAATCATCGTGCCGGAAGGTTGCAGCATTCCGCAGCCCGTGATGGACCTGGTGAAGGCCGAAAACGTGCTGGTAACGGAACTGCCCCCGTTCATGTTCGGGGAAGAGCAGTGCCGTGACGTGCTGTATGGGCACTTCAAGGTGGAATCTCTGGTGGGGCTCGGGCTCGACGGACGCGAATGCGAGACCTGCGTCACGGGTGCCATGATGGCCTACCTGATGGACCAGAAAAAGTCCGAACTTTCGCATTTTACGACGCTCGAGATTCTGAATCTCGACGACTACATGACGCTCGATCCGAGTACGCTTAGGAATCTGGAGCTCACGCGCCCGCTGAATGCGGACGATTACTCCAGTACGCTGTGCTATGTGCTCGACAATACGGTTACCGCGATGGGCGGCCGTACGCTCAAGGACTGGGTGAGCCACCCGCTGATTTCGGTTCCGCGCATTCGTGAGCGCGAGGAAGCCGTGGGGGAACTTGTCGGCAACCCCGTGGCGCTCGACGAGCTGAAGGAATCCCTCACGTCCATCCTCGACATGGAACGCCTTATGGGCCGTGTCGGCTCGGGCCGCGCCAACGCCCGCGACCTCGCGGGCATGGGACGCTCGCTTATGCAGGCGTCCCGGGTTGCCGACGTGCTCGAGGGCCTGCGCGCCCCGATGTTCGAAGGCCTGCGAGAAAAGCTCGTGCAGGCGAAGGGCCGCGGAGAGCAGTTGCTCGACAACTTCAACGAAGACTTGCCCCTCACCGTTCGCGAAGGCGGAATGATCCGTCCGGGCGCGAATGCCGAACTCGATGCCATGAACGAGGACATCAAGGAACGCCGCGAATGGCTCGCGAACCTCGAAGTGCGCGAACGTGAACGCCTCGGAATTCCGCAACTGAAGGTCGGCTACAACCGCGTGTTCGGTTACTACATCGAAATTACCAAGGCGCAGATGGCGAAGGCCACGCAGCCCATACCCGAAGAGTACATCCGCAAGCAGACGACGGTGAACGGCGAACGCTATATCACTCCCGAGATGAAGGAGTGCGAATCCGTCATCAGCAATGCCGAAGTGAACATCCATGCGCTCGAATACAAGATTTTCTGCGAACTGCGCGACCGCGTGAACGCATCGCGTGCCGAACTCCAGGAGATTGCCGATGCTATCGCGCGTGTCGACGCGCTGTACAGTTTCGCGCGGGCGGCCCGCAGGTACAACTACGTGTGCCCGGAGGTGGTCGAAGACGGAGGAATCGAGATCAAGGGCGGTTTCCATCCCGTGATTGTCGCGGTGAATCCCGACCAGGAATTCATCCCGAACGACGTGACGCTTTCGCCCGACGCAACGCGCCTGATGCTCATCACGGGCCCGAACATGGCGGGTAAATCGACATACCTGCGACAGACCGGACTTATCGTTTTGATGGCGCAAATCGGCTGCTTTGTGCCGGCGGAATCTGCCCGCATTGGGGTTGTGGACCGCATATTCACCCGCGTGGGTGCGAGCGACCGCCTGAGCCGCGGGCTTTCGACGTTCATGGTCGAGATGATCGAGACCGCGAACATCCTGCGCAATGCGACCCCGCACAGCCTCGTGCTGCTCGATGAAATCGGGCGCGGCACCAGCACGTTCGACGGACTTTCCATTGCCTGGGCGATTGTGGAAACGCTCCACGACGAACCCGCAAGGCAGGCGCTTACGCTGTTCGCGACGCACTACCACGAATTGACCGGGCTTGTCGAAGGGCTCGAACACGCGGGCAACTTCCAGGTGGCCGTTCAGGAGAAGGGCGACAAGCTGGTGTTCCTCCACAAGATTCTCGCGGGCGCCTGCGATTCGAGCTACGGCATCCATGTGGCTGAAATGGCGGGCCTCCCGAACAATGTGGTCCGGAGGGCGCGCAAGATTCTGCTCCGTCTCGAGAAGGAAAAGATTGACCCGAGTGACGGCGCCGTGAAGAAAAAGCAGAAGGAACATCCGCAGATTGACATGTTCGCCCCGCCCGACGAAAACACGCAGCTCCTGAAGGACGAAATCCGGAGACTCAAGCCCGAGGAAATGACTCCCATGCAGGCCCTCCAGCGTTTGATGGAACTGAAGGAAAATTACGGAAAATGAGTTACGAGTTCTGAGTTACTAGTTTTTAGTAATGCAGAAGGAAAGAAGCTGTTTTAAACAGAAAAACTATGAACTAGTAACTAGGAACTATTGACCACCTTATGATTGACTTCGCCGCCTTGCAAGATTACGTTTTTGAAAATCGGGTGTTCGATTCGGACTACCACGGTCTTGCGCATTGGCGGCAGGTGGAATTCAACGGGCTGCTGCTTGCGCCGGTAACGGGAGCCGATATCACGGTGGTGCGCCTGTTCGCGCTTTTCCACGACTGCAAGCGGCAGGATGATGCGTACGACGGCGAGCACGGGGAACGTGGTGCCGCCTTCGCAAAGCAGTGCTTCGAGGAAAAGCGTCTCGATATCACGCAGGAACAGTTCAACAAGCTATATCATGCCTGCCGGATGCATACGCACGAGCGAGCCTCGGACGATGCGACTGTCAATACCTGCTACGATGCCGATAGGCTTGACCTGGGTAGGGTTGGCATTCCGCTCAACCCCGAAAAGATGGCGACAAGTTTCGGCAAGAAGCTTGCCCGTGCCGCGCATTCCCAGAAGGTTTCCGTTTATGCGATGCGCGAATGGCTGCGTGCCGTCGCGCCTACGCTCCGCTAGAAACCGATACTGACTTGTCCCATGTAGATTCGTTCTTCATCCTGGCCGGTGAAATATCCGAGTTCTTCGGCCCATGTGGTGAATTCGAATGTCACGAGATGGAGTACTTCGAGGCTTACGCCTGCGGAAGGGTAGCCGCCTTTGAAACCGCCGGCGAGGCGCAGGCTCAGCGCGCGGATTTCGTTGTTGTAGCCGGGCCAGGCGAGCAGGGTCTGTTCCACTTCGAGGCCGAAGTTCAGGTGGCTTAGGATCTTGTAGTTCTTCTCGGAGTTGATGGCGTCCGCGAAGTCGCAGGCGACGTTGAACTTTCGGGCATAGGCCGTGTTCTTGTTGAAGAATCTCGGGCTGTAGTTTATGCCCACGCTCAAGTTCGGTGTAATCGTATCTCCGGCCAAATCCTTGAAGTAGACGTCACGTAGCGATGCGCCTACGCGGATTTCGCGGGTGAGCTGGTAGAGCACGCCGAAATCAAGACCGAAGGAGAGGGATTTGGAATCGAATATATGGTCGGCCGCGTCGTGGTAGCGGTCATCGAGAGTGTCTTGCAGCGAGGAGTAGTTCAGGATGTCGACGGTGATGACCTCGACCTTGTGGCGCTTTGCTGCCTTCAAGCCCATACCGACGGAGAAGTTGTTGGTGAATGCGACAGAAAAACCGCCCTGTATCACGGCGTCCACGTAGAACGTGTCCACACCGATGAAGGGGAGCACCAGGCCTCCGTCCAGGTACGGTGCCACGCTCGCGTCGACCCATATCGCGCCGCCGAAACCACGGAGGGCGAGTTCCGCATCCATCTTGAGTTTCATGGTGAGGTACTGGTGGTCGTATGAGTTGATTTTGTGCACGAGTTCGGGATGGGTGGACAGCGTATCCATGAGCAACTCGTTTTCGTCGAGGCCCGTGGTTTCGGCTGCCTTGTGCACGCGTTGGTAGAGCTTCTGCAAATCCTTCGCCACGTTATAGGTGGAGAAGTAGTTTTCGAAGGGGCCTGCGCCGCCCAGGTTCAGTCGCGCGTCTCCGAAGAAGTTGCGCGGGTAGTAGCCTTGTTCGGGGCGCTTGCTGTAGTTGCCCAGTCGGTTGATTTGGGAGAGCCCCGCGTAGTTGTAGTAAATGGCTTCTTTGTCGTCGACGACGGCCACGTGGGCGTTACCCATGGATTCGCCGCGCATGGAATGGTGGGTCGGTGCCTTGGCGGCAAGGGCGATTACCGCAAATCCGAGTACATAGAATGCTACAAGAATCAGTCTCATTGCTAGTTCCTCCCTTCAAACCACTTGAGGAAGGTTTCTTCGTTGTAGTTGTTCCAACATCCGCCGACGTAGGCCTTGCGCCACGCGAGGTTGTACTTTATGTTGTTTATGTCGGTGTCTTCCTTGACCAGTTTCATGACGTCGGTGAGTGCGAACTCCGACTTGCTCCAGAAGAAGTTGCCGGTGAAGGCTTCGAACATGTAGTTGCCTACGACATCGCGGTCGTTGGAATTCTTGATGTAGAAGGTCCTTTCGGGTTCATCGGCCGGTATTCCGTTCATGTCGATATCAATGACGTCGTAGGTTTCGCTCGAGTTCACCGACTGCACCTGCCCGATTTTATGCTTCAGGAAGTCCGTCTCGAGAACCATGAGCTTGTTGTTGCGCATGTCTTCGTCGATGAGGCCGTCACCGTCGTTGTCGTAGCCGTCGGCAATTTCTTCGTCGATACATCCGTCGCCGTCGTTGTCTATGAGGTCGGCCATTGAGATGTAACCCGCGAAGCCGTCGGAACTCTTTTCGACCGTTTCGCTGGCGTTGATGACGTAAGAGGCCATCGTTTCGGTTGCGACCGTGAGCCCGCTGTCGGAGAAGAGCGCCGCTTCGGGAACATAGGAACGCATGATATCCGTCGCGATGCTCGGGTCGGCGGCAACCGCCCTGCCGACATCACCCAGCGTGCTGAAAACTTCTAAAGCTTCTTTGCCCAAGTCCTTCATGGCAGCCCAGTCTATATCAATGATGGGCGGGTCTAAGGACGCGATGAACATCTTTGTCAGGTCTTTGGAAAAGATGCGCAGGATGAGCGCGGCCTTGGTGAGGTGGAGAATAGTGTAACTTGCCGAAATGGTCTTGAACGTCACCTTTTTGTCGGTCTGGCCGGTCGTGTCCCTTACGATGAACGGATCCAGGACTTTCAGTACGGAATCGATGCCGTCTTTGTAGTGGGTCGCGGTGGAGTCGTCCATGCTCATGAACCCGCTCTGTCCGCCTTTTGTTTTGGTGTACTTGAGCATTTCGAAAACGTTCAGTTTCTGCTGGTTCAAAACGCTCTTCGCGAGTCCGTACCATGCTTCCGAGGCGGCGGAATCCGCAGCGAGTGCCCTTTCGAAATAAGCCCTGGCCATGGTATATTCGCCCTTGCGGAAATAGATATAGCCTTCGTAGGTAAGCGCGTCTGCGTCGTTGGATTTGATGTGGACGGAATCTGTCGGATTAAAAATGTTGCATCCTACTATGCCTGTCATGAGCGCAAGTGCGATGCACAGCCACAGCCTCTTTATACGGTTCATGTGTCGTTCCCCCAAAAATCGATTTATCAAAAGATAATCTATAAGCAAAAAATAACTTTCTTTTGGAAAAAAGTTTTATTTTTTGTGCTTTTTTTCCTGTTTGTGGTGCAAATGCCTTTTTTTGCGTAAAAAAATGGACAGGACGGCTTTTAGAAAATATATTTGTGCCCAATGGAACTTTGTCGTGATTATTTCCCAACCCGTGCCTACAGAATCGCCGAAATGCGTCTGGGGAGCCTTTTGGGCGGGGAACGCGACAGGCTGGATTTGATTGCCGAGAAACTCGGGCGGGACTACGCCATCGGGCTCGACAACTTGAAGGAAGAACTCCCGAATATAATCTCTTTCGCCCGGGAATACCATGCCGCGTACGATTTGTACCTGAAGGCGGTCTTGCCGCAGCAGGACAAGCCTATCCAGTGCAGGGCGGCCTGCGGGAACTGTTGCCATCATTACCCGATGTCGGTGGAACCCTTCGAACTGATATTCCTTTACCAGGAACTGCGCAAGAGCGACGACCTGATTACGGTGATGGAATCGTGCCGCAGGCGTGCGGACATGTTCAATAACTTGTTTGAGAAGCGACTGGAGGCGGTGAACTCGGAAGATGAAGCCGAGGACCAGGCCCTCCATGATTATTTCGCGCAGTGGGTCCCGTGCCCGTTTTCGGACCGGAAGGGCGATTGCCGCATCTACGGGTTCCGCCCGGTATCGTGCCGCATGTACTTTAGCCAGACGGACCCTTGCTTCTGCAGACCCGAGACGCTCCTGACTCCGCAGAACGAAAGCTACATCGTGTACCTTCCCGACAATATCGAGGAGGCGCTTATCGGCATATCGGAGCATTACGCCGGCTTGGAACTTCCCGAAAGCTATTTCGGGGGGCTCGTTTCGATGAACGCCTTTGAAGGAGTACTGGGCTGATGAGTGGCTCCGGACAGATGGATTTTTTCGACCAGCTGGGCCTGCCGCTTGTTGAACCCGCCGGTCCGGACCCTTCGCTTGCACGGAAGATGTCGAAGTGTTCCGCGAACGGCCTCGTGCATTTCAAGTACAACCCGCGCATGAAGCGCAGCATAAGGTGCAAGGCGAATTTCTTGTTCGGGCATCCGGAAGTGCTGCTCCCGGGCTACATGGAGGCGCCCGAGTTTGCGGCCGCGCGCGAGCTTGCCGCCGAGTGGGCGGAACATGCCGTAAGGCGCAAGACCAAGAAGAACAAGGAAATTGTCAAAGATCTGGTCGTGCGGTTCTGGGCGGTGGTGGACCAGGTGCTCGTGGACAAGGGGCATGCTCCGCTCGAAAGCGGGGGAAGGCTTCCGCCCATAAGGCCGAAGGGCCACTATTTCAATCTCGACGAAGTGCTGGAGGCTATCAACCATACGTACTTCGAGGATTCGCTGCAGTGCCGCATCACTTGGAGCAACCGCGTCGGGGGACTGAGTTTCCATTCCAAGCGCAAGGACCCGCTGACAGGCGAGGAATTCCACCTGATAAGCATCAGCAAAGGATACGATGCCGCGAACTGCCCGCTCTATGCGGTCGCGGGCGTGGTGTACCATGAATGCCTGCATGTGGTCATCCCTGTCGAAGAGAAGAACGGCAGGCGCGTTGTCCACGGGCGCGTTTTCAGACAGCGCGAACGCCAGTACATTTATTACGACGAGTGGATCAAGTGGCACAAGGAAGTGCTGCCCAAGAATATCCGGGCGATGCACCGCCACAAACCACTGTAATTACCGGCATAGTCACCCTGAACTTGTTTTTAATAGCCACTTGCAGCTTTGCTACTTAGTGGATATAATCCTCGGAACGGGGACAGGGTCGGAAATCTGATGTTGACCGGCGTCAGCATGACTTCGGATACCCGTCTTTCAGGCGCACGTCGTAGAAGGCGCGGTCACCGCCGATGAACTTCGGGCGGGTGCGGGCGGCGGCGAGTGAGGCCTGCCCGATGTTTTTCTGCGAGAGGCGGAGGGGTACGGCGACTTCTTTTAAGTGCATGCCGATAAGGGTGCCGCCTATGTCGAGGCCAGCGTCGGCCTTGATATGCTCGATGGCGACGGGGTTCTTGAATGCCTTGTAGCAGGCGGTCGCGAACGAGCCGCCGGCTTTGGGCTGAGGGACGACGTTCACGATTTCGGCGTTCGGGACGGCCTCGCGTTCGATAATGATGGCACGGTTCAGGTGCTCGCAGCACTGCGCGGCGATAAAGATTCCGCGCGGTGCGAAAACTCCCTGGAGCGCTTCGAAAATGGTCTTGCCCGCTTCGGGAACGGAATGGCTCCCGAGCTTTTGACCGAGCGTTTCGCTCGTGCTGCATCCGATTACGACAATCTGGCCTTTGCCCAGGTGCGCCGCCTCGACGAGTTCTTCCGCTGCGCGTGTCGCATCCGCGCGGAGTTGCTCCAGGATGCCCTTGTCTTCGATTTCGTAAGTTATGCCTGCCATTTTCTGCGTCCTTTTTTTACAGACGTAAAATAACAACAATACAATAGGGTGTCAATGACGTGCGCCGAAAAGAAATTGCCCTAAACGTCGATTGAATGGTCTAACCGTGAGCACCAAAGCCACAGGCGTTAAGCCGTGGCGGGTGCGAGAGCGAGTGAGAGACCGGAGGTCTTGATACCCCAAATGACGAACGAGCGGTCTAACCGTGAGCGCCAAAGCCACAGGCGTTAAGCCGTGGCGTGTGCGAGAGCGAGTGAGAGACCGGAGGTCTTGATACCTCAAACGTCGAGCGAGCGGTCTAACCGTGAGCACCAAAGCCACAGGCGTTAAGCCGTGGCGTGTGCGAGAGCGAGTGAGAGACCGGAGGTCTTGATACCCCAAACGTCGAGCGAGCGGTCTAAAAAAGACTTGCCATTTCTGGCAAGTCTTTGGGTTTGGTTATGGAGGTAAATTCTAGAACTGCTCGAAGAACTTGTGGACTTCTTCAGGAACCCATGTCTGTTCCCAGTTCCAGCCGATGCCCATGTTGCCGGTGTCGTGAGCGGTCCACTGGTGGTCTCCGGGCCAGCTGCACCACTTGACCGGGAAGCGTTCGTCAACGTTCTTGAAGTCATAGCAGACGTGTCCGGTATTGCCTCTGACTTCTTCGGGCTTTTCGCTGCTTGCGTCAGTAAAGTTTTCGTCGGCGTCGGCCTTGCCGTTGCGCTTCAGGATTCTCGGGAGGGCGCTGGTCTTGGCGCGGCTGTAATCGCAGCGGCTGTCATTCACGCCATGTACGTTCATCCAAGCGATGGGCAGGTTCTTCATGTTGTTGCCTTCGGGGAGCCAGATGTTGTAATCGGCCACAGCGTAGGTAGCGGCAGCGCGCACGCGGCTCTGCATGTCCTGCATCAAGGAGTAGCTGAACATGGCGCCGTAGCTGAAGCCCGTAATGAACACGCGGCTTGTATCGATGCAATAGTTCTCGTTCAGAGCGGTAAGCGTCTGGGCGAAGAAATCGTGGTCGCCCTGGCCCTTGTTCCAGAGGCCTCCGATAGCATCGAGCGAGACGAAAATATAGTCTCCGTTCTTGTCGAGCACCTGCTGGCCATAGTAAGGAGTCGGATGGTCGTAGTCCGCGGCATGGTGCACGAAGTCCTCGCCGTTACTACCGTAGCAGTGCAGCGCAAAGAGCACCTTGTGCGGCTTGTTGTTGTCGTAGTTCTTGGGCAGCGTGATGAAGTATTTGCGCGTGTCGCTACCGACCCTGATCTCGAACTGTTCGCCGTTTTCGACGCTCTTGACCTTTTTGAGCGTGGAGTTGGTGCCGCATCCCTTGCTGGGGGTGGGGTCGTTGCCAATAGCGTAGCCGAACTTGAACTGCGGAGCGGTTGCCTTGAGCTTCACGTCGAGCGTGGTATCGAGCGTGCCGAGCGGTACGGTAAGCGTATCGAAGCCTTCGGCGACGAAGCGGACGGCTTCGCCCTGCTGGATTTCCTTCATGAGGCTTCCGGTCTGCGTACCGAATGTACCGCTGTAGTTGCCTTCTGTAGAGAACTTGAAATTCTGCTTGGCGCTACCCACGGAAACCTGCGTAAAGTAAGTGCCACGGGCCTTGACGGCCTTGCTCAAATCATAAGAACCAGAGCCTTGCAAGGTCTTCTTAAAAACTTGGTGGCCCAGCGAGTTGAAAATCTTTAGTTGTACTGGAGATGTACTGCTCTGCGAGTACGAAAGAATGCCGTTATTGATTCCGATGTAACCGACGGAATTACGGAAGGAGTGGATTGCCGTGAGGGTATCATCCGGCTCGTCTTCGTGAATGGTGAATTTGCCCTGGTCGTCGGTCGTGGTGGATTTGCCTTCCTTGAGGAGGCTTACCGAGGCTCCCTTGAGGGCTTTGCCTTGTTCATCGGAAACGGTACCCGACAGGGAATATGCCGAAGCCATGCCGCAGACCGCGAGGAGGCAAGCCGTAGTCAAAAGATTGTTTGTCTTGATGCTCATCAGTGTTCCTTTTATCCCAAAACTCATTGGAAACTCATCTTTCCTTGTAATAATCTAATATGATGTGTTTTTAATATTACACGGTTGATACGATTGCTTATGGATGATTTGTCTATAAAAGGAAGTTTACAATTCTTTTTTTTGAAAAAATGGGGAAATTCTTGCTTTTTTGTTCACTATGTATTATATTTTATAGTGCACATGAGTTCAAGTGAATAAATGAGTAGAATATGGATGTCCGTGAAAAACTGAATATTCTTTCCGCTGCCGCCCGGTACGACGTTTCCTGTTCGTCGAGCGGTTCCAGGCGTTCCGCGCCCCCGAGCGGCTTGGGCGATGCCTGCCCGGCGGGAATATGCCATACGTGGTCTTCGGACGGGCGGTGCGTTTCGCTCTTGAAGATTCTGCTTTCGAACGCCTGCAAGTACGATTGCGCCTACTGCGTGAACCGCCGCAGCAACGACATCCCGCGGGCGACCTTCACTCCGAAAGAGGTTATCGACCTGACCTTGGAATTTTACCGCCGCAACTACATCGAGGGCCTGTTCCTGAGTTCGGCCGTGGTGGGTTCGCCCGATGCCACGATGGAACGGCTTGTGCGGGTGGCCAAGGAACTGCGGAGGGTGCACCGGTTCGGCGGCTACATTCACCTGAAAAGCATTCCGGGGGCGTCCGAGGCGCTACTTCACGAGGCGGGGCTCTATGCCGACCGCACCAGCGTGAATATCGAGGTCCCGTCGGAGCGCTCGCTTACGTACCTCGCTCCCGAAAAAAACTATGGTTCGGTCTATGGCCCCATGAACTACTTTGCTGAGCGCAAAATCGAGTACGGCGGCTCGCGGGGGCGGTATACTCCGAACTTTTTGCCGGCGGGGCAGAGCACGCAGATGATTGTGGGCGCCTCGGGCGAGAGCGATTTCCAGATTCTCACGCTGTCGGCGGGATTTTACAAGCAGCAGCGCCTGAAACGCGTGTATTTTTCGGGATATGTACCCGTGAATGCGGACAAGCGCCTGCCAGCGCTTACCACCAAGCCGCCTCTGGTGCGCGAACACCGGCTGTACCAGGCCGATTGGCTCATGCGGTTCTACAAGTTCGATTACGACGAGATTCTCGACGCTAAACATCCGAATCTGGATTTGAATCTGGACCCGAAGGCGGGCTGGGCGCTTAGGCACCCGGAGTTCTTCCCGGTCGACTTGCAGACGGCGGATTACGAGATGATTTTGCGGGTTCCCGGTATCGGCGTGAAGTCGGCGCAGCTCATTGTTTCGAGCCGCAGGTACAGCAAAATTCGCCTGGAAACCCTGAAGAAGATGGGCGTGGTCTTGAAGCGCGCCAAGTACTTCATCTACCATCCCGATATTCCCGCGGGTATCCGGCAGTTTTATCCCGAGATGATTCGCCCCCTGTTGATTGCGCCCGCGAAATCGCAACAGCTCGACTTGTTCAGCCCGCTGGAAACGCCCGCGTTGCCGTCGCCTGCAATGCCCGCGGCCGCGATGCCTATGCCTATGCCTGCGCCGTCAGTAACGCATTTGTCGAGCGCCATGCCTGTACCTGCGCAGACGGTGCCGCTCCCTGCAACCGCCATGCCGATGTCCGTCGCTTCCGTGCCTGCACCGGTGATTCCCGCGGCCAGTGTGCCATCGCTTGCATTGCCGGCACGACCGCAACTGCTGGCGGCGGGGTAGAGGCGAATCCGGACGGCGGCTTTCGATAAATACGTTCTCCCCGTGATTTCTAAAAACCTTTGACTACAGAGCAAAAAGCATGTCTATCTGCATTTCATACGATTCCACCTTCGACGGCTTCCTGAGTGCCGTTTTCGAAATCTATTCGCAGCACCTCGACGTAGAAAGTTTTGTCCCTGATCGTGATGCGGGAACTGCGGGAGACCTGTTCCAGCAGCGCTTCCGCGTGGAGGCGAACGAGGATTCCGCAATGCGCCTGCGACGCGCCATCGTGAACTATGCGAGCGAGGACGTACTGAACCTGCTTGAGACGGCGTTCCTTTCGGAGGAGGCGGGCATCGAGATGATGATTCTCGCGTTCCTGCGCAAACTGTTCGCGGGCGACGACCCGAATTACGGCAAGAATCCCGCATCGCCCGAGATGCTCCCGCTGTACAAGATTGCGGGTTCCGTGCGGCACGAGGCAGGCGGCATGCTCGGGATGGTCCGCTTCTCGAAAGCTCCGGGCAATTTCTACGTCGCGAAGATTGAACCGAAATACGATATCCTTTTGCTGATGGAATCGCATTTCACCAACCGCTTTGCGGACGGGAACTGGGTTATCTACGATGCGAAGCGCAGGTACGCGTTGCTCCACGAAAAGACCGGAAAATGCCGGGTCGTCGACATACCCGACGATGCGGCGCTGATAAATGCGATCAATTCGGATGACTATACCCGGCTGTGGCAGGACTACTACAATTCCATCGCCATCAAGGAGCGCGAGAACCCGAAACTGCTGCGCCGTTGCCTCCCGGTACGCTACTGGAAGAATTTGCCCGAGCGGCAGGCCGCGCGTTTCTAGATATGGAAATTGACAAGGCGCGTTTCTAGGCCCGCATAAACTTGCGGATTAGGCCTGCATCGCGCGCCTATCTGGGCCCTTTTGCATCCGAAACGCCTCTCGACGCGGATACTTTATCCGAAGACTTGATTTTATTCGGATTGTTTGTTATTTTGTTTATGGATAACAGGGAGGGTTAGGTGTCCTTGAAAAAGTGTTCTTTTCTGCTGGCAGGTCTTTGCCTGTTCGGCTATTCCCATTCGCTCGACTTGAAACCGTCGGCGCAGTTCTTTTTCCCGTCAACAGTCTCCATTCCGAAGGATTCCAAGTCCGTTTCTTCTGATGAGGAATGGGAAACCGAATATGTCATCGAGGCCGGCATCGAAGCGTTGTTCATGTCGGAATTTATCCCGATGCGAACCGGTTTAGGTCTGGGGTTCAGGACTTCTCAACATAACGAGGATTCCGAAGCGGCTCCGGCGACGCTCCCGGTGTGGGGAGTCCTTTCGATAGGGCGCATTAATTGGGATGACTTCATCTCGCCGTATTTTACCCTGCGCGGGGGCTACCTCACTCCGTTGACAGGCGACAAGCATTGGTGGGAAAGTCCTGCGAATTTCTTCGTCAATTGCGGCGTGGGTGCCGTATTCCCCATGGGCTTCACGCTGGAGGTCAGTGTCGACAAATCTTCCATGCGGAAATCCTATTCGGAAGAAGACGTCACGTACCGGGTTTCCTCGCTCCGCGTGGGAATCATGGTCGGGATGAATATCGAGGTTTCCCACACCAAGGTGTACAAGTCGGGCGGCTAGGCCCGAAAATTATTTGCCCTGTTTCCGCATGATGCCGGTCTTGACGGTAATTGTCTCTTTGTGGCCGTCCTCGAACGTGAAGAATATCTTCCAGATGTAAACTCCGGTACCGGCCTTGCGCCCGTTTTTCGAGTGTTCGTCCCAGTACAGGAATCCCAATTTGGATTGCCCGTCGGGGCCGTCGCGTCTCGGGTCGTTCATTTCGCCGTCGTAGCCGAATTTCTGCTCGAAGTTGTTTACGAATACGGATATTGCATCGAAGATGTAGATGTCTGCGGTGTAGGGGAGCACTGCCCTTACGCCGATGGCGGAAAGCGTGTCCGGCAGCTCTTCCCATCTGGAACCATCCGGGGAAATCCAGTTGGGACGGGGCCCGATGCCGCTGACCGGTTGCAACGGCATGACTTCGGTCAGGTAAATGACTCCGTCCGTACCGTTGATGTTGACGCCGCCGCGACCGAGGGCGTTGCCGGCCAAGTCTATGTAGTCGGCTTCCGGGTCGGTAGACAGGCAGAATCCGGTCTTGAGGATGTGCCTGTCGAGAACGAACGTCCATTGCGTCATGTCTTCGTTGACGGTCGGAGGCAGGCTCGTGACAAGAGCCTCCGAATTGGAATCCTTGCAGGAGGCCGAGTAGCGGAACAGGCTCTCCCAGGCGTTCTCGCTGTTACCGCCGATGATGGGTTCTGACATTTGGATGACTAGAGTGTCGGGCGGGTCGTTTGAGGACGGATCCATGTATTTTCCGAGGTTCATTTCGCCCGGATGCAGGACCGCCCTTGCGGGGACTGCGCCGACCTTGTCGCGCAACGTCACGTTTTCGAGTTCGCTGGATAGCGGTGTCGAGAAACTCAGGAACGGCTTCCTTGAGGAATCGGCCATGGTCAGACCGTAGTCGTACGGCTCGTTGATGTAGGCTTCTATCCATTTCCCGTCTTGCGGGTTCTTCTTTATGGCATCGCTCGTCGCGTAGCGCCATTGCCCGCGGCTCGAATTCCAGAATATGGAATCGATGCTCGATATGTTGTCGTCGTGTTCTTCCTTGAAATGGATGCGCACGAAGTCGGCCCTGCCGTCCAGATCCCTGTCGTACATTTCGGCGGTATCGGCGATGAGGGAATACTTGACGGAATCACGTCCTGAATATTCTACGGAGTCTTGGAGTGAATCCTCCGGAATGGTGGTGCCGATTTCGCATGCGTCCGTAATCATGTAGCCGCTTGCCGGGGAGCGGACTGTCGCGCCCAGGGCGTCGGTTGCGCGCAGGTAGTAGTGGATGGACGGAATGTCGCTTGCCGGTGCCTGGAAAGCGATGGTCCAGACGTCTTTTTCCACAGAATAGGAGAGGGGCGCCTCCTGGAAGAGTACCGCTCGCGCGTCCCTGACGTAGATTTGCGCCTTGTCGATTCCGTCGCTGTCCTTTATGCGGAACGAGAATGTCTTGATGTCTGAGGAATCTACGCAGGCGACGGAGACTGATTCCACGTCGGGAATGTCGTTGTCGACGAATATGGTGTAGGGTTCCATGGCCGGTGTCTGGATTTTCGGGGACTTGCCTGTTTGCCCGATAGAATCAGTCACGACGAGGTAGAAGTCCAGCCCCGGCGCTACGACGAGGTTTGCCGGGACGGTATATTCCCAGAGGCTGTCGCGGGTGTTTCGCAGGGTGTACTTCGTGAAGGACGTGTATGACGTGCCGGATGTGCGCAGGTACAGGTCGGCGGAACTTATTTTGATTCCGGAATGGATGTAGGCGCTGATGGTGAGCGTGTTGTTTGCCGCCTGCGTATTGTTGATCAGGTCCCATGTCTCTTCGGTAAGGGAGATGGTCGGCGGGAGGGCGCCTTTGCTCCACTGGGCGGTATCGCGCGCATCTATATTGTTGAATCTCATGCCGATGACGACGTCGTGCGTTTCGCCGTCCTGGAGCGTGTCGGGCGCCTGGTAGCAGACCATGTACTGCGAGTTGATGTTGTCGCGGATGGCCTCGTAGATTCCGGAAAGTTCGCTTGCGTCGTTTGTTGTTGTGAATATGCCGCCGGTTTGTTGCGCAAGGTCTTCCAGCGGGTACGAGGCCTCGGTCTCGACGCCGATGGAATGGATGACGGTTTTCTTTGACTTGCTGAGGTTGATGGCGGTCTCGAGTGCGATGGTGCCTTCGTTGTTCTCCCCGTCAGAGAAGATGATGACCGCCGTCGGGTTGGTCTCGTTCCTGATTTGCCGCAGGCCTGCATAGGCGCCCGTGATGATGTTGGTGCCGTTCCCTTTGGTAGTGAGCTTTTCTACGGCTTTTAGCAGCAGGGACTTGTTCGAGGTCATGGACTGGAGTACGATGGTCGAGTCTCCGTAGCCGCGGAATCCGACGAGGGCCGTCCTGTCGTAGGTGCCCATGTTGTTTATGAATGACTTGATGGCGTCCTTCGCCTTGATCATTCGGTCGTTGAATTCCATCGAGGGACTCTCGTCGACGACGATGACGACCGAAATTCCCGAAACGTTGGTGATGCTAGTGACCTGGGGTTTGATGGCGGTGCCGTCTTGCCAAAGTTGTAGATCGTCCTCGCCGAGCCCGTAGAACGAAAGACCGGAGTTCTTGTCGGTCGCGGAAACCTGCGCGCAGATTTCGGGATAATTCCCGATGTCGAGATTCGATATGGTAAGGGACGGTATGGCTGACGTGTCTTCGATGAACTGCGCCTCGACAGAACATTGCTGATCAGTCTGGATGACGGAAGTCTTGGATTTCTTGCTGTCACCGAGGGTCAGGTTGCATCTGGTGGGAACCCAGGAACTGAATTCATAACCTCCGTGGGGCCATGCCGTAATGGTGAATTTGCTTCCCGGATTCGTATATTGTCGCCCTGACGGGCTTGTGGCGCCGCCCTTTGTCGCGTTCACGTCCAGGATGGCGGGCGTCGATATCCAGCTCGTGAAGGATAAGTCTGGGATGTTGTTGGAATTTTCCCGGAATGTCCAGTAGAGCGGGGTGCCCGCGGTTCCTTTTACGAGGAAGTATTTTGAACCGCTTGTCAGCTGTGGGATTGAGGAATTCCGGAAAGAGCCGTCTTCATTATATCCGGTATAGGTTCCTCGGATGGAATCGGCGATACCGAAGTTGACGATGTACGGCATGGTGTCGGGCGGGGTCCATGTGAAGCGGATGGCCGATTGGGTCGATTCCGTGTAGTAATTTTTCTTGAAGTTGAAAGTTTGCTTTTGCGTAGACACGCTGTATATCTCGCCGGGCTTGAATCGTGCCTTCAGTTCGGTATTGCCCTTGACGGTGACGAAGGTGCTTGCAGCTACCCTGTCGTCGATGGTGGGCGAACCTGTTATTGTCTGCCAGTCGGCAAATCGGTAACCGAAGTCTCCTTTCGCATAGACGGTGTATTTGGAATTGGCAAAAGCGGAATCGTATCCGTTTGCTGGCATGACGGTCCCGTGCCCGTCGGAACTGAACTTCAGCTTATATGATTGCGATGCAATGCTGATCCAAAAGTTGTTCGGGTTTTCGGTTGTGTTTGCGATGATGATGTACAGGTCGGTGTCTTGGTTGAAATGTATGGTTTCGGAAAACGTGCCGCAGAAAGTCTGCGACTTATTGATTGATGTAAAGTGGAGCGAGGTGTACCGGAGGTATTTTAGTGAATCTTGGGTCAATCCGTTGGAGATGACGAGCGTATAGTCGCCTGGCGTAATGGGCTTGAAGAAGAACCGGACTCCGGAGACTCCGCTAGTAACGAATTTTGCATACAGGTGTTCTGTGAAGTTGTAAAGGGTGGGCGTTTCCGTGATGGCGTAGAGGGAGCCCAAGCGGAAGATCGGCATGACGGTGCAGTTGCTTGATATGTCGTAAACCTTTGTTGCGATTTTTTTTGTGTTTTGTATTTTGCACGACCCTTCGATAACTTCCCAGTGGTCGAACAGATAGTCAAAAGCCGCGCTTGCCATGATCATAATGGAATCGCCCCTGTTGACATTGCTTAATGTTTTGACGCTGATTCCAGAGGAATCGATGCTTCCGGAACCAGAAGTTGTCGATGGACTAATTTGGAGCGTATACGCCGAAGCGCCCATGGCCAAAGCCAAGGTAAATAGTAGAACCTTTGTCAATTTGTACACCACAATCCGTTCCCCCAGGATTGCAACGCCGTAAACAAGAATGACGTTGTATACAAAATGTATAAATTAATTTCGAAAAAAGTAAACTTTCCTCCTTAAAAAGGAAGGTTCAAGCGCTCGTCTGTATACAACAAACGCCCGGTATTAACCGGGCGTGGTTGCGAGAGCGAGCGCATACCGGAGTAATTTAACTCCTGAATGTAGCGCAAGCGGTCGCTTTAATTTATCCTGCCGACGAGGTTGCCGGAGAGCGTCCAGTCCCTCGTGCTGCCGAAGCTGTGGAAGCCGGCAGAGAGGCTGAAGCGGTCGGTGAATGCCTTTTCGATGTAGAAGGCACCGAGGACGTCCTTCACGTGCTTGGCGTTCGCGCTGACGTACTTGGCGTGCTCGTGACGGTCACCCACGTATTCGGCTTCGAGGATGATGCGGTCGACGACCGGCGTGGTGATGGCAATGCCACCCGTGATAGGAATGACCATGTCACCGCTGGCGCTCAGGTCCATAAGGGCGATTTCACCGAAGACGTTGATGAAGTCGAGAACCGGCACGTTGGCCTTGAGGGAGACGTTGTGCTCGATTTCGGCGTCGGCATCATAGACCAGGTCGAAGATGTTGCTGCGGTAACCGAGCTGGATCTTGATGTTGTTCAGCGCTTCGAGGTTGTGGAAGTTGAACACGGCGCGGAGGTCGCCCTTGTTCAGGTTGGCCGACTTGCTGATGAACGAAAGGTAGAGGTCCATCGTTTCGGACGGCGTGATGCCGAACTGCAACTGGTTTTCGGAGGGCTGCGTGGACATGAAGCCGTTCATGTAGCCGTCGATGTATCCACCGAAGTAGTCACCGTTCTTGTCGGTGTTGTCCCAGCGACCGACCTTGAAGTTGAACATGTCGGTTTCCTGGTATGCCCAAGCTTCGTCGAGGCTGAAGTAGTCATCGGCTTTGCCGTTTTCGTCGTTGCGGAAGGCTTCCTTCTTGGCTGCCTTGTCGGAGAAAAATTCATCCTTCAGGTCACCGGGGTAGAAGGCCACGGCAATCTTGCCCTTGAAGTCTTCGCCTTCGGCGAGAACTGCGAAGTTCGCTTCGCCGCTCCAGGTTTCGAGGTTGTCGCTCATCTCGTCATCCTCGCTGTACCAGAAGACCTTGCCGGCTTCCAATTCGAAGTCAGCGTTGATGTCGAAAGCGAGCTTAGGCGTTTCGAGCACGGCGTTCTGGATCATTTTTTTCTTTTTGCGGCGTTTTTTCTTCTTGGCGGGTTTCTGCTCGTTGGCTGCGACCTGTTCCTCAGGTGCGGGTTCGGCTGCTGCAACTTCGGTTGCCGGGGCTTCTTCGGCCGGGGCGGCTTCTGCTGCAGGGGCTTCGCTGGCGGGCGCTGCTTCGGCTACAGGTGCTTCAGCGGGAGCCGCTTCGGCGGTGGCTGCAGGGGCGGCTTCGGCAGCGGGAGCGGCCTGCTCTGCTGCGGGTGCGGGTGCTGCGG
>NZ_JAFZKX010000087.1 GCF_017551775.1 Fibrobacter sp.
AAATATATTGAATACTACAACAATGACCGGATAAAACTGCGCCTAAACGGAATGAGTCCTGTACAATACCGGACTCATAACGCTGTTTTATCCTAACTTTAAACTGTCCAACTTTTTGGGGTCAGTTCAGGCGAGGGGGTGATGGAAGACCCGGTAGACCCTATCACTACGCTCCAGGGTGACAGCACACCGGGGCTGCAATCAGGGGGATTCTTCCCCCTTTACAGACCGCTCGGCTCTATAGCCCTAAAAAGAACCTACGTATTCGCCCCGCTACCCCCGCAAGGGGGGCCATGCTCACATAAGCGCTAAAGCGCTAAGTGATCAAAGGTCGCCATCACGACTCGTCAATACGAGTCACGCTTGGCTCACGAAATGTCATTCCGGCCTCCGAGCCGGAATCTGCTTTTATTTTTTTTCTATCTTGGCGCTCCTTTGGAGCGCATTTTGCTCGGCTCGGCCATGCCAAAGCGAAAAATCGCTTTGTCACGGCGCTCGCCTTTTGCTAAATTTGAGCCCACTATGAGTGAAGCTATTAACAATGTGAAGCAGGCGTTTGACGCAGAACTTGCGCAGACCGACCTTACGAACCAAGAAGCCGTCAACAATCTCCGCGTGAAGTACCTGGGCAAGAAGGGGGCCGTCACCGACCTCATGAAGCAGATGGGCACGCTCAGCGCCGAGGAACGTCCGGCTTACGGCAAGCTCGTGAACGAACTTAAGGTCGCCGTCTCCGAGGCCATCGACAAGGCTATCGAGACCGCGAACCAGGCCGCGCTCCAGAAGAAGCTGGAAAGCGGTTTTGTGGATACGACGCTCCCGGGCGCAGGGATTCCCGCCGGCAGCACGCATCCGCTCTACGACGTGCGCGAAGAGATTATCGACTTCTTCAGCCAGATGGGCTTCGAGGTGGACTTCGGCCGCGACATCGAGACGGACTGGTACAACTTCGAGGCGCTCAACACGCCGCCCGACCATCCGAGCCGCGACATGCAGGACACCTTCTACGTGGACGACAAGGTGATGCTGCGTACGCACACTTCCGGCACGCAGATCCACTACATGGAAACGCACAAGCCGCCGTTCCGCATGATTGCTCCGGGCCACGTGTTCCGCGTGGACAACGATGCGACCCACGCCCCGATGTTCCAGCAGTGCGAAGGCCTGGTGGTCGACGAGAACATCAGCTTCGCCGACCTCAAGGGCGTGCTCCAGGTGTTCATGAACAAGCTGTTCGGCGAAGGCGTCAAGACGCGTTTCCGCCCGAGCTTCTTCCCGTTCACGGAACCGTCTGCGGAAATGGACGTGAGCTGCGTGTTCTGCGGTGGCAAGGGTTGCCGCCGTTGCAAGGGCACGGGCTGGATGGAAATCGGCGGTTGCGGTTCTGTGGACCCGAACGTGTTCAAGAACTGCGGCATCGATTCCGAGAAGTACACGGGCTTTGCATTCGGCTTCGGCCTCGACCGTATCGCGATGCTGCGCCACGCGATTCCGGAAATCGGCTTGCTGACTGCGAACGACCAGAGGTTCTTGAGCCAGTTCTAAGGAACGCGCTTAATACAGAATTGAAAAAGGCTGGTTTTGAACCAGCCTTTTTTTTCGTTTATTGTCGACCCTGACCTTCGTCAGGGTGACTCGGGGTGTCCCTGTTCTGACCTTCGTCAGGGTGACTCGGGACGTTACTTGCAACGATGGAAGTCGTCTTCCACGCGGATGATGTCGTCTTCGCCGGTGTATTCGCCCACCTGCACTTCCACGATGACAAGCGGGAGCTTGCCTTCGTTCTGCAGGCGGTGGACTTCACCCACCGGGATGTAGGTCGATTCGTTCGGGCGCACGTAGAACACCTTGTCGCCGACAGTGCAGGTAGCGGTACCGCTCACGACCACCCAGTGTTCGGAACGGTGCAGGTGCTTCTGCAGGCTGAGGCGCTTGCCCGGCTTCACCACGATGCGCTTCATCTTGTAGCGTTCGGAGGATTCCAGCACGGAGTACGTACCCCACGGGCGACTCACCGTCTGCGGCACGTTGATGAGGTCAGAGCCGCGGGCCTTGAGTTCTTCCACGACTTTCTTCACCTTCTGGCTGCTGCTGAGCGGAGCCACGAGGAGGGCGTCCGGAGTATCGACGATGAGCATCTTGTCGAGGTCGATAGTCGCGATGGCGCGCTGCGTTCCCAGCACGAGGGAGTTCTTGGAACCAACCGCGATGTGGCGCTGGTTCAAGTTGTTGCCGTTTTCGTCGTGCGGGTATTCGCCGTAAAGGCTTGCAAAGCTTCCAAGGTCGCTCCAGCCGATGTCGCTCGGGACGACCTTCACCTTCTTGGACTTTTCCATCACGGCGTAGTCGATGGAGTTGCTCGGGATGGCGAGCATGTCGTCGCGGTCGATGCGGATGGGTTCGCCTTCTTCGATCGGGGCATTTTCGAGCGCAGCCTTGGAGGCGGCAAGGATATCCGGAGAATACTTGCCCAGTTCCTCGAGGAACGTCTTGGCCTTGAAGCAGAAGATGCCGCTATTCCAGTAGAAGTTGCCAGCCACAAGGTACTTCTCGGCAGTAGCGAGATCGGGCTTTTCCACGAAGCGCTTCACGTTCTCGCCATCGGCCTCGATGTAGCCGTAACCCGTCTCGGGGCTTGTCGGCGTGATGCCGAACGTCACGAGATTCCCCGCCTGGGCGAGTTCCTCAGCGCGAAGCAGCGCTAACTTGTACGCATCCTTCTTACGAATCACGTGATCCGACGGAGACACGAGTACGATAGTCTCAGGGTCCATCGTAAGGCAAGCAAGCGCAATCGCGGGAGCGGTGTTGCGGCCCACGGGTTCCAGGAGGAACTTGCTTCCCTTATGGCCTTCCGCCTCGAGCTGGTCCTTCGCGAGGAAGAACTGGTCGGCGTTGGAGACAATGAACTGCGATTCGCACACGGCAGAGTTCGTGACGACAGTCTTACGGAAGAGAGACTGCCCGTCAAAGAGCGGTGCAAACTGCTTGGGCATCAGAGAACGGCTCACAGGCCAAAGGCGCGTGCCCGAACCACCACAAAGAATCAGGTTAATCATAACGCTAAACCTCTATTATTTTCGACCCTACTTGCCGTTCATGATAAGTTCTACGTTGCGAGCGGCAGCGATGCCATTGTACACACCGTTGACAGTCGGAAGAATCTGACCAATAATGCGGTTCCACGTTGCAATGCCAGAAGCATCCACATAAACAATATCACGCGCATTCAGGTTGAACCTTTCGGCCATGGCCAAGGCCATCGCGTTCTTCGCATCCAAATGGAACACGTCTATCCGCGTTTCAGACGTATTGCGGATAACATAGATCAGCCTAGCCGAAGCCGTACTCGCATTCAAGCCACCAGATGTGGCCAGAGCTTCGACAAGAGAAAGCTTCCCCTGGTTCACGTTCACGATTCCCGTCCTTGCGACTTCACCCATCACGTACACGCGATTTTCTTTTTGCGTTTCGGAAAGTGCCGGAACGAAAATCTGGTCATCGGGTTTAAGCAAGATGCGGTCAAGCGGGAGGTTCGTCCTAAAAGCTTCCAGGTAGTTAATGCTGTAGACTTTGTCGCCACGGCGCAGTTGCAAGAGAGACGGATCCGCTTCTTCGGCAAAACCACCCACAGCAGCAATAGCGTTCGGAATCGTCATCGGCATTTCGTTAAAAGGAACAAATCCCGGCTTGTTTACCGCACCGGAAATAAACGCCTTGAGGCTGTTGTAACCCGTCACGCGCACATCGACCTGCGGATCGTTAAGAATCTTGTCGGATAGACGCTTCGTGATTTCGGTACGGAGTTCCTGAGCTGTGAGGCCCGCAGCCTTAATCTCGCCTGCATAAGGGTAGAAAAGCATACCGTCGGTCGTCACACGCTGGCCTGCCGGCTGGTACTGGCCCATCGGGGACGTAAGTTCCGGGTGTTCCCACACCACCACCTGGACCATGTCCAGAGGACCAATGCGGTATTCCAGGCTCGGAAGGGAATCAACAATCAAGTCGGAAAGATCCCTTGCACCGGACGATGAAGAATCGACGTCGGCTGAAGCTCCGATACCAAAATCACCCGTTTCGATAGAGTGAACGACCACCTTGATGCCATTGTAATCTATGGAACCTTCCGCTGTTTCGTCCGGGACATTCATTCGCATTTGCGGTCCCAGAGAGCATCCCGCTAAAACGACGGCCAAGCCGGCCAACAAGCAATACAACCTCTTCATTATTTGTCCTCGCTCTTTTTAATCTTCTCTACCCAATAAGGAGTCAGTTTCGAAATAAAATTCCATGCAAGCACGAAAGCGTTTTCGGGACGGCGGTACGGGTCAGGGATATCCACCTGCTGCGCCTCGCCGTAGCGGTGAATCTTTTCGCCCATATCCGGATAACGGCGTTGAAGTTCCACCTTATGGCCATTTTCCATTACTAGAACCAAATCGGCCCACTTGAGGATATCCAGATTTATCTGGCGAGCGCGATGGGCGCTCATGTCAACGCCATGCTGCATAGCAATCTTCTGACTAATTTCGTGCGCAGGATGATCGACAAGCGCACCGAGCCCGGCGCTCATCACCTTAAAGCCTTCACCCAATTCCTTTTTCAACAGGTACTCTCCCGTAGGACTACGACAGATATTACCTGTACAAACAACAAGTATGTTCTTCATTACTACATAAAATAGAAAATTGACCGTCCGCCGGTGGTCCACAGACAGCGAGTTATCCCTATGGAGAGAAGGCGCTATAGTTCGAACGCGAAGCCCAAGTCCTTGAGGGCGGGGTTCTTCGTGTCCTTTTCGGAAAGGAGCGGTTCAAAGCCGTTCCCGACCGGCCATTCGATACCGATGGCGGGGTCGTTCCACATCAGGCCGCCTTCGTCCTTCGGGTCGTACAGGCGGGTGCACTTGTAAACAAAAGTTGCGGTTTCGCTGAGGACCACGAACCCGTGGGCAAAACCTTCGGGAATGTAGAACTGCTTCTTGTTTTCGGAAGAAAGCGTCACGCCTTCCCACTTGCCGAACGTCGGGCTACCCTTGCGCAAGTCCACCGCCACGTCAAAAACTTCGCCATCGATTACGCGGACAAGTTTGCCCTGCGGGTTTTTCTTCTGGAAATGCAGCCCGCGGAGCACGCCCTTCTTGCTCTTGGATTCGTTATCCTGCACGAAGACCATGTCGAGACCGGCGGCATCGAATTCCGCCTTGTTGTAGGTTTCCATGAAATAACCACGATGGTCGCCGAAGACCGTCGGCTCTACAATCGTCACGCCCTCGATGGAGGTCTTGATGAAATTAAACTTTCCCATTTTAAATCTCCTATAGATCCTTCGCTTCGCTCAGGATGACACGTAGGCTATCTATTCCCGTACATTTTTTCGTAATACTTTTCGTAGTCGCCGCTCGTGATGTTGTCGAGCCATTCCTGGTTGTCGAGGTACCAGCGCACCGTCTTCTCGATGCCTTCTTCGAACTGCAGAGACGGTTCCCAGCCGAGTTCCTTCTGGAGCTTGGTGGAGTCAATCGCGTAGCGGGCGTCGTGGCCCAGGCGGTCCGTCACGTAGGTGATGAGGTTCATGTCTTCGCCTTCGGCACGACCGAGCAATCTATCCACCGTCTTGATGACGACCTTGATGATGTCGATGTTCTTCCATTCGTTGAAGCCACCAATGTTATACGTCTCGGCAATCTTCCCGTTATGGAAAATCACGTCGATGGCGCGGGCGTGGTCTTCCACGAAGAGCCAGTCGCGCACGTTCTCGCCCTTGCCGTAAACCGGCAGCGGCTTCTTGTGGCGGATGTTGTTGATGAAGAGCGGAATCAGTTTTTCGGGGAACTGGTACGGGCCGTAGTTGTTGGAGCAGTTCGTCACGATGGTCGGCATGCCGTAAGTGTCGTGGAACGCGCGCACAAAGTGGTCGGAACCCGCCTTGCTAGCGGAATACGGAGAATGCGGCGTGTACTTCGTCGTCTCGTAGAAGAAGTCGTCACCATAAGCCAGGTGATGTTCGGAGCTCGAAGCAGTCGTCGTGAACGGAGGCGTGATTCCTTCCGGGTGGTTCATCTTCAAGGCACCATAGACTTCATCGGTGGAAATGTGGTAGAAGCGCTTGCCTTCGTACTTTTCGGGGAGGCTTTCCCAATAGAGCTTCGCGGCCTGCAACAGGCTCAATGTGCCCATGACGTTTGTCTTTGCGAAGGTGAACGGGTCCTTGATGGAGCGGTCCACATGGCTTTCGGCCGCAAGGTGGATAATGCCGTCGACATGCTCGTCCTGCATGAGCTTGTAGAACGCGTCAAAATCGCAGATGTCCATCTTCACGAACTTGTAGTTCGGCTTGCCCTCGATGTCCTTGAGGTTCGCGAGGTTGCCCGCGTAAGTGAGCTTGTCGAGGTTGATGATCTTGTAGTCCGGATACTTGTTCACGAACAGGCGAACCACGTGGCTCCCGATAAAGCCCGCACCGCCGGTAATGACGATAGAACGTTTCATAAATTAATACCTTATCTTTCCTTCCGCGACCTTGCGCAGGTGCTGACCATAGGGGGATTTGCCGTACTTGGCGGCAGATTCCAGCAGTTTTTCCTTGGAAATCCAGCCGTTGATGTAGGCGATTTCCTCGACGGCAGAAATCTGGATACCCTGGCGGTTTTCCACCATCTTCACGAACTCGCCCGCTTCGATGAGACTGTCCATCGTACCGGTATCGAGCCATGCGAATCCACGACCGAGGAGTTTCACATCCAACTCGCCCATGTCGAGATACGTCTTGTTGAGGTCCGTAATTTCGAGTTCGCCGCGGGCGCTGGGCTTCTGGGCCTTCGCGAATCCCGAGACGCGATTGTCATAGAAGTAAAGGCCTGTGATGGCGTAGTTGCTCTTGGGTTCCTTCGGCTTTTCTTCGACCGAAATCACCTTGCCCTTGTCGTCAAATTCAACGACACCGAATCGTTCCGGGTCCTCCACGTAGTAGCCGAACACGCTCGCGCGTCCGTTTTCTTCGGCGTTCTTCACCGCGGCCTTCAAAAGCGGGCTGAAGCCGTTCCCGTAAAAAATGTTGTCGCCGAGCACCATCGCACAGCAATCGTCACCGATGAATTCCTCGCCCAGGATAAACGCCTGCGCAAGTCCGTCGGGACTGGGCTGCACTTTGTAACTCAGATTGAGGCCCATCGCGGAACCGTCACCGAGGAGGCGCTCGAAATTCGGCAAGTCCGTCGGAGTAGAAATAATCAGGATGTCACGGATACCCGCCAGCATAAGCGTCGACAGCGGATAATAAATCATCGGCTTGTCGTAAACGGGCAGGAGCTGTTTACTCGTGACCATGGTCAGCGGGTACAGGCGCGTGCCGGAGCCTCCGGCGAGTACGATTCCTTTCATAATGTATCCTGTTCTAGGGGCCTCGACTATAAAATGTAACAAATTCGGCTCATCCGGAAAAAAACTATCTTTACCCGCATGAGTGAAAACGCCCGCAAAGCCCTGAAAGATTTTATTCCGCAAGCCACAAACGGAGAGGTTTCATCCGAAGACTTGCTCGACGCTTTCATGCAATGGGCGGAGTCCCGCGGGACCACGCTCTATCCCGCGCAAGAAGAGGCCATCCTCGAACTTTTGGACGGGAAGAACGTCATATTGAATACCCCCACGGGTTCCGGCAAGTCGATGGTCGCCCTGGCGCTCCACTTCGACAGCATCGCGCACGGGCGCAAGAGCGTGTACACCTGCCCCATCAAAGCGCTGGTGAACGAAAAATGGATGGCGCTCTGCAAGGAATTCGGAGCCGAGAACGTCGGGCTTTCTACCGGCGATGCGACCGTGAACCACGACGCCCCCATCCTGTGCTGTACGGCGGAAATCCTCTCCAACATGGCGCTCAACGAGGGCGAAAAACTCGACATCATGGACGTGGTGATGGACGAGTTCCACTACTATTCCGACCGCGAACGCGGCGTCGCCTGGCAGGTGCCACTCCTCACGCTCCCGCAAAGCCGATTCTTGCTGATGAGCGCGACCGTCGGCGCGACCGATTTTTTTGAACGCGACTTGACGAAGCATACCGAACGCGAGACCGTGACCGTACGCTCTACGCAGAGGCCCGTGCCGCTCGACTTCAGCTACAGCACCTCCGAAATTTCGACCGAAGTTCAGAAGTTGGTGAACGAGGGCAAGGCTCCCGTCTATGTGGTACACTTTACGCAGGCGGCAGCCGCAAGCAACGCGCAGAACTTCATGAGTCTCGACCTCTGCAGCAAGGAAGAAAAACAAACGATAAACGAGGCCATCAAGGAAGTTCGCTTCAGCAGCCCTTACGGCCCGGATGTCAAGCGCTGGCTCAAGCAGGGAATCGGTCTGCACCATGCGGGACTTTTGCCCAAGTACCGCATCCTCTGCGAAAAGCTCGCACAAAAAGGTTTATTGAAAGTCATCTGCGGTACCGACACGCTCGGCGTAGGCGTGAACGTCCCCATCCGCACGGTGCTCTTCACGCAGCTCTGCAAGTACAGCGGCGACAAGACGGCCATCCTTACCGCACGAGACTTTCACCAAATTGCGGGCCGTGCAGGGCGCAAGGGTTTTGACGACGTGGGCTACGTGGTGGCGCAGGCCCCCGAGCACGTCATCGAGAACATGAAACTCGAGGCCAAGAGCCGCCAGACCGGAAAGAAGTTCCAGAAGAGGAAACCGCCCGAGCACGGCTACGTTCCCTTCGACGAGAGCACGTACAAACGCCTGATCGACGCGCAGCCCGAACCGCTCACGTCGAGTTTCCGCGTAGACCACGGAATGCTCCTGAACATATTGAGCCGCGAAACCGACGGCTGCCGCGCCATGCGCAACCTGTTGAAAGATTGCCACGAGAGCGCCGCCAGCAAAAAGCAGTTGCAGCACCGCTCCTTCATGCTGTTCCGCAGCCTCGTAGAGAAAAAGATTATCGAATTCGTGAAGCCCGTGGCTCCCGGTTACAGCCACCTGCGCGTGAACATGGACTTGCAGGACGACTTCGCGATGAACCAGCCGCTCTCGCTTTACCTGCTCGACACGCTCCCGAAACTCGACAAGGATTCGCCGGAATACGCGCTCGACGTAATCACGTTATGCGAATGCATCGTCGAGAACCCCGATGCCATTCTCCGCATCCAGCAGAGCAAAGCCCGTGAAGCGCGCCTGAACGAACTCAAGGCGCAAGGCATGGAATACAACCAGCGCATGGAAGAACTCGAAAAAGTCGAGTACCCCAAGCCGCTGCGCGACTTCATTTACGACACGTACAACGCTTTTGCGGAAGTGCACCCGTGGGTCGACGTGAACGTAGAACCCAAGAGCATCGTGCGCGAGATGTTCGAGAACTTCAGCACCTTCAGCGGATACGTGAAGCAGTACAACCTGCAGCGCATGGAAGCGATTTTGCTGCGGCACCTGAACTACGTGTACAAGGTTCTCTCGCAAACCGTTCCCGATGGCTACAAGAACGAGGAACTGCTCGAGATGCAGGACTACCTCGGCGACATGATTCGCCGCACCGACTCGAGCCTGCTGGAAGAATGGGAAAAGATGGCCCACCCCGAAGACTACCAGAAGCGTCTGGAGGCGGGTACCGCCGAAGACGAAGCCGAGAAGGCTTTCGGTGCCGACAAGGCCGCCGCCGATATCACTTACGACAAGAAGCGTTTCCTCGGCATGGTGCGCCAGCGCATCTTCCAGATCATGGGCAACCTCGCCAAGCAGGACTTCACCACGGTTCTCGACAGCCTTGCCGATGACCTCGACGAAGGCGAAATGCTCGCCGACGCAGAAGGAACGCCGTGGACCGAAAAGCGCCTGCTAGAAATCATGGCCAGCTACACCGCCGAACACCACAAGTTCCGCCTGGACGTGGAAGGCCGTGCCCTCGCCCACACCATCGTCACCTACGAAGGCGACACGATGCATGTACAGCAAATGCTCCAGGACGAAGAAGAATTCAACGACTGGAGCATCGATTTCGATATCAGCTTGAGCGATAGCCGCGAGGCGGGAATCCCGCTACTCAAACTCATGAGAATCGGCGAAGTTTAAACCGCAATTATTGTGTGTGTTAAACTGCGCCGCAATTTTTACAGGCGTTAAATTCGGCCTTTAAAATCCGCACGAATTAAACCGCGCCGCCGAATTCAAAGCCGGCTTCTTCGACAGTCGTTTTCAGGGCAGCCTCGTTCACGTCGTCTTCGTCGTGCCACTTGACTAGCAGTTCCTTTCGGCTCACGTCGGCCTCGACGAAAACCACGCCATCCAACTTGAAAACAGCCTTCTCGACGCAAGCCTTGCAATGGCTGCAACTCATGCCGAGAACTCTGTAGGTCTTGACCACCGGTTCTTGAGCCTGCCCCGAACTTGTTTCGGGGTGATCGCAGTGACCATCGCAATGTTCATGACCTTCATGATTGTGGTCATCGTGGCAATGGCACGCATCTCCGTGTTCATGGCCTTCATGGTCATGGCCGCAACCGCAGCTTTCGTGATCACAGCCGCAGTGTCCGCCGCAACCCTTGTGCGCAAACTTCGCATAAATCATGAACGCCGCCAGCAAGCCCGCGCAGATGTAATCGAATACACCTAAAGCACCGTGGCCGTGACATTCGGCGGAACCGTGCGGCAACATCGCCGAAAGGAACGTGTCCATGAAGAACGTATCGACAATCAGGCCGAAACCGATAGCGCCAACAGCAATGGAAAGCAGGTAGGCAACCAGCGTGCGCTTGCCAAAAGCCTTCCCCACCACGAGCATGCTCGCGATGCTCGTCGCGGGCCCGGCCATCAACAGCACGAGGGCCGCACCGGGTGTAATTCCCTTCGCCACGAGAGCGAGCGCCAGCGGGATGGAACCCGTCGCGCAAGTGTACATCGGCATCGCCAGCACGAGAACGGCCAGCATGCAGAGCAGCGGGTAATCGCGCAACGTGAGGAACAGTTCGTTCGGGACGAACGCCGAAATCAAGGCGCCCAACACAAGACCGATGCAGAGCCACTTGCTCACATCGCCCACCATGTTCACGAGCCCGTAGCGGAACGTCTCGGCCACCTTCTGCCCGAAGGTCATCTGGCGAACATCGCGCGACTCGCAACCGCAGTGCTTATCACCACACCCGCAATGATCATGATGTTCATGATGGTCATCGCCACAACCGCAATGTTCATGTTCGTGTTCCTCTTCTTCACAATGCCCGCAACCGCAATGGTGCTCAGTATCGCAATCGTCGAAATCAACGGTTTCATTCTGCACATGGACATTTTCAGATTCACCGCGCGTAGCGATGTTCGTGAACACGCCGCCAAAAAGCGCCGTCACGAAAGCCGCAATCGGGCGCAGTATCGCGAAAGGCAGGCCGAGCAGCGAGTACGTCGCCAGTATGGAATCCACGCCCGTCGCCGGAGTCGAGATGAGGAAGCTTACGCTCGCCCCCTTGCTCGCGCCTTCCTTGCGGAGCGCAATCGACGTGGGAATCACGCCGCAACTGCAAATCGGCAGCGGGACGCCGAAAAGCGCAGCCCACAGCACCGACATGAAATTGGACTTAGAAATCTTCGGGACGTACAGGTGGTTCGGCACCCACACGTGCAAAATTCCCGCAAGCAAAAAACCGAGCAGCAAGAACGGCGCCATCTCGGAAAACAGCGTGATGAACTCATGAACGAATTCGCCAAAGATATTCGCAAACGATTCCATGTTTATTTCCCCTTCTTCTTGTGGAGAATGTGGGTCAGGCCCGTGTTAAAAATTTCACCGATGTGTTCATCATCGAGGGCGTAGAACATCTTGCGCCCCTCGCGGCGCGGCTTCACGAGGTTCGCCGTGCGCAGAATTCTCAGCTGGTGGCTCACCACTGACTGTTCGAGCCCGAGCATGTCGGCAATATCATTCACCGAAACGTCGTGTTCCATCAGGAGCTGGATAATGCGGATTCGCGTCGTATCACCGAAAATGCGGAAGAATTCCGAAAGCTCGAACAGGGTATCCAGATTCACGTTCTGCATAAGCTACCTCGCCGCCTTGGCTAAAATCGCCGTTTTGATATATGAACACATATTCATATTTTCATATTTAGATAAAAACAAGCGGTTCGTCAAGAGATGGAGCGCAAAAAATCCATTTTTTCTACATTTTATTGCATGACAGGCGATATTTCCAACTCGAAAATCACTCCGGACGCCCTCAAAGGCCGTTTCGCGGCAGTCCTCCCCGCCGGTGGACTCGGCAAGCGCATGGGCGGAAACATCCCCAAGCAGCTCATGCTTCTGGGCGGCAAGCCCGTCTACCGCTACTGTTTGGAGACCTTCCTCAAGATGGACGAAATCGCCGAAGTCGTGATGGCCGTCCCCGCCGACTGGAAGGATCATTTCGAAAAGGATTTCTCCCACCCCAAGCTGAAAATCGTCGTAGGCGGTGCCGAACGCTGGCAATCCGTCGAAAACGGCGTCAACGCACTCACGAGTGGCGCCGAATACGCACTGGTCCACGACGTGGCCCGCCCCTTCATCAGCGAAGAGATTATCCGTAACGTTTGCGAAACGCTTATAACCAAGGGCAGTTGCCTCGTGGCGAAACCCGCAGTGGACACCATCAAGATCGCAAAAGACGGCAAGGTCGAAAACACCATCGACAGGAACACCGTGTGGCTCGCGCAGACCCCGCAGGCAGCCTCCGTCGCGCTCTTGAAAAAACTATACGCCCGCATCGCCGCCGAGCCGTTGAACTTCACGCCCACCGACGAAGCGAGCATCCTCGAATACTTCGGTGAAAACGTCTACATCGTGAAGGGCAACGCCGCGAACGACAAGCTCACCACCCCCGAAGATTTCGAAATTTTCGCCAGTCACTTTTCGAAATAAACACAAAAAAGGGACCCGCCGGCGAAGCCGGCGGTTCTTCATATACGGGCGTAGCCCTACAATACTAGCGGCGTGCAAGGGCACGCACGTCAATCTGCCACCTGCAAAAGTCCTTACTTGGCCGCCCGTAAACGGGCACTA
>NZ_JAFZKX010000088.1 GCF_017551775.1 Fibrobacter sp.
CGAGCATCTTCTTGTAACCGATGCCCAGGGACGTGCCCACGCCTTCGCCTTCCCAGCCTTTTTTGTCGAAACCGACGCCGTATCTGGCTATATTGGCGTTCCAGAACAGGTAGGTTCCGGAGAAACTGGCTTCGCAAGACTTGAAATAGCGCCTCAGCCACAGGGTGATGTTGTTCACCTGGAGATAGCGGTGCTCCTCGGGGTGTTTCCACATGGGCCACTCCACATCCGCACCGAAGGTGATGTGTTCGGACGAGGCCGGATAAAACTCCAGACTGAAGCTGGGAACAGAGGTGAGGCCGTAACCGGGTACGTAGGTGAAATCGTAGGGAATGTTGGTGCTTACACCCATGACATGCCTGTCCCCTGCCTCCTGTGCGGAGGACGGAAGAACTGCTGAGAGCAGCATCGCAAGCATGAGTAATAAGCGTAACATTTTGCTTTTTAGATGGTTTTTGTCTGTTTGTTATTAATTCTTATTCTGCAAATCTACCAAAATAAACCAAAAAATGTTCGCATTTATATGATAATGTTGCGTGTCCGCGCGCAAATATAGCGCGCACGAGCGATAATCGCGCGTACATGGCGCGCAATATTTGAGCGATCACACCGTCTGTTTTAACGAAAAAAGGATGCTCCGAAAAGCATCCTAGAATCTTGCACCATCCCTGTAACGGAAAGGCTTATTTCATGTGATTCTTAAAGAATGACATGTACCTGCCTGGCCACTCACTCGGAATCTGGTGCTGCAGTTCGGGATAGAACCAGATCTGCTTGTCCGTGACTTTCAGGTTGTTGTACGGCGCCAAATTGGTATGCGGCGGGCAGGTTCCGTCCTGGAGGCATGAGCTCGCGATTACGGGGCAGGTGATGCGCGTCGCAAGGTTCTTGGTGTCGAAGTACGAGAGGAACTTGTACATATCCTCGTCGGTCAGACCCGGATGGGCCGCGACATACTTCTTCCAGGAATCCTTCGCGGTGTTTCCGGGCCAGTCCACGATGGCGAAATAGTCCGGATAATCGCCAAGGAAGGCCACACAGGGGGCGATTGCGGCGAACGTGTAGTCACTCAGCGCCGCCACTGCGTAGGTAAGGGCGCCGCCCTGGCTTGCGCCTTCGGCGAACAGGTTGTTCATGTCGCTCGTGGGCCGTGTAGCCATGAAGCGGACGGCCTGCACGCAATCCATAAAGGCTCCGCGGTAATAGTAGCCGTCCCTGTATCCGAAATTGAAGGCGAACCAGTCTCCGTATTCACTGGTAAAATCCATATCCAGGCCGTCCCCACGCTTGTCCGCCGGGGCGCGGTTGATATACTGGCCGCGATGCGAAAGGTAGAACTCGGCGTAATCGCCGCCGTTCGCCCCCGGACAGGAGACAAAGGTGCCCGGAGTGTCATAGCCCATGAAATGCATGATGACCGGGTGCGGTTTGCCGTCCTGGGGCTCCAGATAGTAGCCGCGGACAATCACCGAATCCCCTTCAGGGCCGTCCGGGACGGACGCAAACTCCACCAGGTACACTTTGCATTTGTCGGAGCTCTTCTTGGTCACTTCTATGAGGTTGGGCGCCATTTCGATGCTTTCCAGCTGCGCCTTGGCGGCATCCCAGAACTCGTTGAAGTCCGGCAGCATATCGGGCTCCGAAACTATTTCGGTGGGATTGATGCCGAAGAAGAACCTGCGGGCCGACTTCTTGTTTACGAAGCAGGACGCCTTGTAGAAGCCCGGAGCCAGATCCTCATCGGTAGTGATAGGGATATCAAGGGTTCCCTCCGCCGGCACTTCCATTTCTTTTTCGACGGTCATCAGCTCCTTCTTGAAATCCGTGGTTATGCGCATCATGGCAGTGGCTTTGACAGCGACCTTATTGGGATTCTCGACGCGGATTGTAATCGCAGGCCTGTCGGTGTACACCCAGTTCTCAGTAACGGGAACGGTACCTTTCAGGTCAACCAGCTTGACCGTATCAGCAGGGGGAGTAGGATCTGTTTCCGGCTCCGTCTCGGTTTCGGGATCAGTTTCGGGTTCCGGTTCGGGTTCGGGAACAGGGGCCGCACAGCTTATGGCGAACATTACCGCAAGGGCAAAGGCGGCGAAGGAAAAGAACGGTTTTATTTTCATAACTGGTTATAGTTTATCGTACAAATTTACAAATTCAGTCACAATTTTGAAAACGGGTTCGTAGCTATCGAAAACAGCCGTTTTCCAATTATCAAAAATGGTATGGTAATAAGGGAAGGCGTCACCGTTTTCATTCTCAAAAAAGATGCATGGAACATGGCGGACGGCGAAAGGATAGTGGTCGCTGTTGGCAGCCAGAACACCACGCTCCAAAGCCTTGAAATAGTGTTTTTCTGCATTTATCTGCTCGAAAAGGGCAAATCCGCGCAGACCTTCGTCGCTACATTCGCAGTACTGAACGGGATTGTTGTCCCCGATCATGTCGATATTAAAAAGGTACTTTATTCGCGACAGCGGAACGGCCGGATTCAGGGCATAGAAAGTTGAGCCGCGGAGATTGGCGTCTTCACCTGAAAAAGCGATGAAATACATGTCATATAAGGGCCGGTGGACTGCGTAATGAGCCGCCAGCGTAACGATGGCCGCCGTGCCTGATGCGTTGTCGTTGGCGCCGGGATAATAGACCTTTCTACCGAGGTTGCCGAGGTGGTCATAATGGGCCGTGAACACATAACAGCTGTCGTGACGCGTGCCCTCCACTTTGGCAATAACATTGAATATTTCGCAGTCTTTGAGGAACTTGCTGTCTATATTGGCCCGTACGGTTTTAACGCCGTTTATGGCTTCCGGAGTAACCCATATTATGGGCTTATCCACCACTTTCTCGCCGTATGCCTTGAAGAATTTGATGGGTGACGCCCAGGTGAAGATCAGCCCGGCATTGGAGCACTCCCCCGCTTTCTGCAGCCTGGAGAATACTTCGCGGTGCCGGTAGGTAAACCAAAATTCACAGACTACCAGGCAGTTCGCGTTTTCAGGCTTTTCCAAATCGGCATAAATCCGCTCCGGGTCGAAATTGAGGGTGTCGATGTGGTACACAGGAAACTCGCCCTTCACACCCGGAGAGTACTCGCGCATGGAAAAGTCCACGCCGGGCGTGAGCTTCTTTCCGTCGGCCCACAGCTCCATTTTGCCAGGGAAGGTGTTGATGTCAATGGTGAACGGCTGGAGCGTCACTTCATCGGCTCCGGACTTGACGAACTGCTTTTCCAGATACTTCCCAGCCTTGTTGGCTCCGCCCCTGGCATAGCCTCGGCCCTGATATCTGGCGCTGCTGAGTTCCTTTACGACACTCTTGTACTGCTTAAGGTCCTGCGCCTGCAGCTGCACGGCGCAAAGGACCAGCACTATCCATATAAACTTTTTCACTGTAAAAAAAATTTCTTATGCGAATATACACTTTTTTGCGGTGGAATAGCATTGTTTAAAAAAAACCATTATATTTGCCATTAGAACTTATTTTTTGTTTATATACCTTTAAATTTCAACACAATGGAAGCAATTATCAAGAAAATCAAGGAGCAGATCGCTGCTATCGAGAAAGACATCGACAAGATTGACAACAAGGCTGCAAAGGCCCGCGTCCGCAAAGCTACCCTCGCTCTCGAGAAGCTCGGCAAGGAATATCGCAAAGCCAGCATCTAATCTTTAGTCAAGCTTAGTCTTATTGCCGCCTGCAAAGGCGGCTTTTTTTGTACCCATAAGCGAAAGCTAACGAAAGTTTTTTGTGCCATTTTGCATTTCGTTTTGTTTCGTATGCTTTTATTTCTTATATTTGCGAAAACAGCAACCACATGAACATTTATGACACTGGCCAAGGGAGACGGTCCGCTATCCTCCAAAAACTGCGCGAAGACTCGTCGGTTTCCGTTACCCAATTGAGCAAACAGTTTGGTGTTTCGGAAGTTACGATTCGCAAAGACCTCCGCATCCTCAAGGAACGCAAGCTCCTGATACGCGTCCACGGAGGCGCGATAAAAGGCGCAGCCATAGCTGCGGCTGAAGAGGGCGAGCAGAACGTCAATTTCAAGAGTCTGGTCCACGCCAAGGAAAAAGAGGCGATCGGACGGGCGGCATCTGCCCATATCAAAGACGGAGACACCATCATGATAGACTCCGGCACCACTGCCCTCGAAGTCGCCAGGCATCTTGACCGTTTCCACGACCTCACCATCATCACCAATTCCATCAACGCAATGATCGAGGCGCTGAAATACAAGCGTTTCCGGGTGATGCTCGTAGGCGGCAGTGTCAGGGAGTCCAGCATGTCGATGGTAGGTTCCCTGTCCGAATCCAACCTCAAGCTCTTCTACTGCGACAAGCTCTTCCTCGGGGTTGACAGTTTCAGCGTGGAGGCAGGCCTTTCAACTCCCAGCATAGAGGAGGCCAGCACCAACCAGGTCATGATCTCGAGGGCCCGCGAAGTCATAGCGGTATTCGACTCGTCCAAAATCAACAAGCGCGCCCTGGCGTTCATCGCCATGCCCGACAAGATAAACACCGTAATCACCGACAAGAATCTTCCTTCCTCTGTTGCCAATCAGCTGAGGGACATGAAGATCAATGTCGAAACCGTATATGTATAAGAATCGAAATATCCCGAAATATTTTTATCTGTTCAGTCAACCGATTATAAAACAACAATTTAACATTATATGATATAATTTCGTTCTGCTTCGGATTCGAATTAGGCAGTTTCGAAACGAAATTTATCCCAAATTATATATATATTTGTAGCGATAACACCTATAACGTAACAAAATGGAACTGAACTTCCACACATACCGGGAAATACGCCAGCAGCCTGACGTCTGGAAAAAGACCTGCGAAATAATCCTGTCCCGCAAGGGCGAAATAGCAGACTTCCTTCACAAATACCTCGATGCGGGCTACGAAGTCGTATTCACCGGCGCCGGTACGTCGGCGTACATCGGCGACGCCCTCGAAACCGCCCTGGCCGACACCTGCCTGCGAGGCGCAAGGGCCATAGCCACCACCGACATCCTCGTATCCCCGTGGTTCTGGTTCAACAAGTCAAGCAAGGTCCTGCTCATTTCCTTCGCCCGC
>NZ_JAFZKX010000089.1 GCF_017551775.1 Fibrobacter sp.
CCGAACTAAAGACCTTGTCCAGAACGTTGCCGTATTTATATATATTTCGGTAAAAGAGGTATATATGGCGATGAAACTGGTTTCTTTTGCGGCGCTGACCGCATTGGCTATTCCTGCGCTTGCCGCACAGAACGTGGTGGTCGTTGACGACCTGAATCCGGGAATTACCATCAACAAGACGGACATGATGGCTGCCGACCTTGCCATCTGGAATCCGCCTAGCCGTTATTACGACATGACGCAGGCGCTTGTGGACGGCGGCTACACCGTTTTCCGCTTCCCGAACGGCTCGCTTTCTAACGATTATCACTGGAACGGAATCGGCAGCTACGATAGCACCGGCCTCTGGACGCCCGATTCTACCAAGTGGGCGCGCGGCTTTTTGGGCGAAACAATTTACCGCGGCACTACAAAGGATAACTACGGCTTTATCCGTAGGAGCCACCTCGCCGACGGCAAAAAAGAAACCATGTGGTGGGGCGAAATCCTTGACCCGGTTGACCCGCCCTGGGTAGTGATTGAGTTCCCCGAGAAGATGAACCTCGATTCCCTGCAAATCGACTGGGGCAATTTGCGCCCGAAGTCTTTTGAGTTTGCGTACTGGGACGGCGACTACGCCGAATACCCGGGCGTGCACCAGGCGCTTGAAAACAAGCTCAAGACGGAATCCGTGGTGCGTGTGAACTCGGAGACGACCAAGTACAAGTTCAAGCAGCTCCGCACCCGCTACGTGGCGATTCGCTTCAAGACGAGCGACTTGCCGAGCAAGGGCGTGCAGATTCGCGAGATGAAGTTGTTCAGCGGGGAATCTGACCTGCTCGAAGGTAACAACTACAAGTTCTACGCGATGTCTACCCGCAACGGCGACAAGGCCCGCACGGACTGGACCGACATCAAGTGGGATTTCGAAGCGTTCATGGAATATATAAAGACGCTTCCGGACGCGAAGGCCGTAATTTGCGTGAATGCGGGAACGGGCACGGCGCAAGAAGCCGCCGCCTGGGTGCGCTATGCGAATAAGGTGAAGGGCTACAACATCAAGCGCTGGGAAATCGGTAACGAGCTCGACGGTGAATGGGAAGAATCCGGCCCGATTTCGGCGAGGCAGTATGCCGCCCGCTTCTTGGAATATGCCCGCGCGATGAAGGCCGTGGACTCCACGATCATTTTGCACGGACCGCTCCTGAGCACATATAACATGCTGCTGAAGGGCGCCGGCATTCTCGATGGCAAGTACTGGATGGAAGAATTCCTGCGCATCGTGGGCGAGGCCGAAAAGAAAGACGGCAAGCGTTACCTCGACGTGGTGGACCTCCACAATTACCCGTACTGGACGGCGAATGCCCCGAGTGCCGCCGAGATGCTCAAGGCCATGCTGGCGGTGGGCCCGAACATGGATACGCTCGACGTGTGGATGAAGCGCCACCTCGAAGGCGAACGCCGCGTGTTCCTCTCGGAATTCAGTACCTGCGTGCAAGGATTTAGCCTGCTCATGGACTACCCGCAGGCAACCGCTGTCGCGACAATTTTTGCCCAGCATGCGGTGCGCTTTGGCAACCGCCTGGAAGTGCTCCCGTGGGATGCTTTTGGCAACCTGTTCAAGGGCCCGGACGATACCTGGGGTACCATCAGCATGACGGCGCTGTTGAAGGAAGGTTCCTGGAACTACTGGAAGTCTCTGGAACCGACGGCGGAATACTACGGGCTCTACATGACGTTCAAGCGCTTCTTGGAAGATGGCTACTCTGTACTGCCGGTATCGAGCGCGAGCCCTGACGTGGAAGCCTATGCGATTGGCAAGGGCGATTCCGTGCGCGTGATGCTCGTAAACTTGTCGGAAATTCCGCAGGTGGTACAGGTTGACCGTGCGAGCGTTGCCACCGCAGGTTCTGCCGAGGTGGGCAAGGGCGACCTGGTGCGTACCGAAGTGGACGTGTTCGGCGCCGACCAGTTCAAGTGGGTGGGCACGTGGCAGAATTCCTATCCGTACCCGAAGATGGGCCCGAGCGGGCGCCGCATCAACCCGAGCAAGAGCAAGGACGTGACTATTCCGCCGTTCGGGCTTGCAGTTGTGCGCATCAACCCGCGCGTAGTTGGACTTGATGAAGCCACGAAGGCGAATGCGGCACAACCGCAGGTCATTGCCGCGGCCCTCGAGAAGAAGGTGCTCCTTGCGGGCGATACGATTGACCTGTTCGTGACGGGCATCCAGGAAAACGGCCAGCTCACGAACGGAGTCGTGACGGTCGATAACTGGGGCAAGCGCGGACTGTTTGTAACTTCGGTGAAGCCCGATGACGGCAAGTGGAATTCGTCCATCGAGAGCTTCCACGTGAAGATTCCTATTCCCGAAGACATGTACAGTGCCAAGCGTACCATCGGCGTGACGCTTTATGGCCTTGGCGGCAAGACTGCCGTGTTTAAAATCCCGTTCCGCGTGCGTGGCGCCTACCGTACCACGAAAATCATGCAGAACTTCGACAATGGCCTCGACGCGGTGGACTGGTACCCTGTGGCGAACGGCGACAACGCGACGACTATTGGCGCGAAGGTCTTTAATGGGGCGCCTCCGCATGGCGGATTCATCCGTCATGACTTCTTGATTGAGCAGCCGCCTACGCAGAGCTGGCCGAACTTTGCTGGCGCCTACTACGTGATTCCCGAGGAAGTCAAGAAGTCGGTGGGCATCGTGTTCGACTATGCGACGAACCACAACAATCCCGACGGCTACTTCGAAGTGCAGATTGCGAGCAGCCAGGTGGAAGACTACGACGAGTTCATGGTCCGCCTGAAAAACACCCGCGGTTCTTGGGTGCGCGACACGCTCATCTGGGAGAACATGGCGCAGGAAGGCTGGGGCAAGACTATCCCGCAGCTCGACCCGACGAAAATCAAGAACTTCGCGTTCCGTGCCCGCCATAGCGGCATGGGCTACATCAGCCTCGACAACATCTACCTGTTACAGGAAGACGGAACCGAGGTCCCGATGCCGCGCGGCCTCAGGAGACTGCGTTAAGAGCGGGTTGCGCGCCGTTTAAAGAGAGCTCTGTTTAAAAAGTGCACCGTTTAAAAAGCGGGTCGCGCACTTTTTTAACCCGAAAAAAAGAAAATGCAAAAAGAAAATCGCCGGCATCTCGCCGGCGATTTCTCGTTAATTCGTTTATCGCTTATCGCGGTCGATCCAGGGGCGTTCCGTCTCGCCGGTGTAAATCTGGCGCGGACGGTTGATTTTGCTCTGCGGGTCGTCGTGCATTTCCTTCCAGTGGGCAATCCAGCCGGGCAAACGGCCGATGGCGAACATCACGGTAAGCATGTTCGTCGGGATGCCCATGGCGCGGTAGAGGATGCCCGAGTAGAAGTCCACGTTCGGGTAGAGCTTGCGCGCGATGAAGTAGTCGTCCTTGAGGGCGGCTTCTTCGAGCTTGAGCGCGATATCCAACAGCGGGTCGTGCACGTGTTCGCGTTCGAACACCTGGTACATGAGCTTTTTCAATACCTTGGCGCGCGGGTCGTAGCTCTTGTACACGCGGTGGCCAAAGCCGGAGAGCCTGAACGGGTCGTTCTTGTCCTTCGCCTTGTCCATCACCTGCTCGATGGTCATGCCGCTCTGCTGGATGCGCAGGAGCGTTTCGAGCACGGCCTGGTTAGCACCGCCATGGAGCGGGCCCCAAAGGGCGCAGATGCCGGCGCAGATACTCGCGTAAAGGTTTGCCTGCGAGCTGCCCACCATACGCACCGTCGACGTGGAGCAGTTCTGCTCGTGGTCGGCATGCACAATGAGGAGCGTGTTGAGCGCCTTTTCCATGATCGGATCCGGGTGGTACGGACGAGCCTTACTGCTGAACATCATGTTCAGGAAGTTGCTGCAGTAGCTGCGTTCCGCTTCCGGGTACACGAACGGTTCGCCGATGCTCGCCTTGTAGGCAAAAGCGGCGATGGTGCGGATCTTGGAAATAAGGCCCGCGGTCGTGAGTTCGAAGGCGCTCGCGATGTTTTCGTCGTCGTAAAAACGCGGAGTGAAGAGACCCACGGCGTTCACGATGGAACTGAGGATGCCCATCGGGTGCGCGCTCGGCGGCATTTCACGGAAGAAATGCAGCAGGTTCTCGTGCAAAAGCGCGTTTTCGGTGAGAAGCGTGCGGAAATGTCCGAGCTGTTCCGGAGTCGGGAGCTCACCGTAAATCAGGAGCCACGCCGTTTCGGGGAACGTCGCCTTTTCGGCGAGATCTTCGATGGAGTAGCCTCGGTAACGGAGAATGCCCTTTTCGCCATTCACGTAGGTGATGGCGCTCTTGGTGCTGCCCGTGTTCAGGTAGCCGTAATCCAGCGTGACCAGTCCCGATTCCTTGCGGAGGGAACTGATGTCGAGACCGTGTTCGTTCTCGGTGCCTTCAACCACGGGGAGCTCGAAGCTCTTTCCGTTGTAATTCAAGGTCGCTTTTTCGGACATTTATCCTCCGGTTACTTCATTTCCTTTATGCAATTATAAATATTTTCGAACAGCTTGCCGAGCTTTTCGGTCGGGACGGCGCTGAAAGCGACGCGGATAAGGCCCGAAAGCATGATGGTGCCCGTGCTGTAGTCCTTGATGAGCTTCTGGCGGAGTTCTTCGGCATCGACGCCCTTCGGCTTGATGCACATAAAGTAACCGCTGTTGCACGGCATGGCCTCGAAGGCTTCCTTGTATTCCGGGTGGCTTGCGAGCACTTCCTTGATGATGTCGTAGCGCTTCTTGAGGGTAGCGTACTTCTCGGCCTTCTGGTCCACGTATTCGGGGCTCTGGTAGGCGGCGAGCAGAATCCTCTGGCTGATGGAGGGGCCGTTGCTGATATTGCCGCGGACCGTACCGGCGGCCTTGTCTTCGAGGGCCTTGAGCTGGGCGGCGGTGGCGCCCTTGAAACCGAAGCTCATGAAGCCGACGCGGAAGCCCCAAACGTAGTCTTCCTTGGTCGGGCCGTCGAGCTTGACGGCGAGCAGGTTCTCGTGGGCGTCGACAATCTTCACGAAGAGTGATTCCTTGGTCACGCCTTCTTCGTACACGAGGCCGAAGTAGGCATCGTCGAGCAGGGCCACGACCTTGTTGCCGGCGGCGGCGCAGTCGGTGAGGATCTTCGCGATTTCGACCGCTTCCTTCTCGGTGGCGGTGTAGCCGGTCGGGTTGTTCGGGAAGTTCAGGAGCACGACCTTCTTGTCGCTCTTGCTTTCGGCGAGGGCGGCCTTGAGGGCTTCGGTATCGAAACCGCCGTTCTTGAAGGTGTTGAACGTCTTGATC
>NZ_JAFZKX010000090.1 GCF_017551775.1 Fibrobacter sp.
CCATGGACTGCTTTTCCAAAGTTTCCTTGTAGCTTGCGTACAGCTGGATCATGGTGTTCATGATGGTACGGTGGTCGCTACGGGTCTTGCCGTTCACCTGCTGTTTCAAGCGGCTCAAAGAACCGAACGGTTCGATACGGCCCTTACGCAGGTAGAACTGACCTTCGGTAATGTAACCGGTGTTGTCCGGAACCGGGTGGGTCACGTCGTCACCAGGCATGGTCGTCACAGCCAAAATGGTGATGGAGCCCGAACCTTCGAAGTCCACAGCCTTTTCGTAACGGCTAGCAAGCTGAGAGTAAAGGTCGCCAGGATAACCACGGTTCGACGGAATCTGTTCCATCGTAATAGCGATTTCCTTCATGGCGTCTGCAAAGTTCGTCATGTCGGTGAGAAGCACGAGCACGTTCTTGCCTTCGGTAGCAAACTTTTCAGCCACAGCGAGGGAAGCATCCGGCACGAGCAAGCATTCCACAATGGGGTCAGAAGCGGTGTGCATGAACATCACCGTACGGCTAAGGGCACCGTTCTTTTCGAGGAAGTCCTTCAGGTACAGGTAGTCGTCGTGCTTCAGGCCCATGCCGCCGAGGATAATCACGTCCACTTCGGCCTGCAAGGCAATGCGGGCCAGGAGTTCGTTGTAAGGTTCACCGGCGATAGAGAAAATCGGGAGTTTCTGCGAAACCACAAGCGTGTTGAACACGTCGATCATCGGGATACCCGTACGCACCATCGTCTTCGGGATGATACGCTTGGCAGGGTTCACGGAAGGGCCGCCGATAGTAATGCGTTCGCCGTCCACTTCAGGGCCGTTGTCGCGGGGCTTGCCGGCACCGTTAAACACGCGGCCAAGCAAGGCTTCGCTGTACGGGACCTTCATCGGTTCGCCAAGGAAGCGCACTTCGGAGTCGGTGGAAATACCGCGGGCACCTGCGAACACCTGCAAGTCCACCATGTCGCCGTCAATACGGATCACGCGGGCAAGGGATGTTCCGAACGAGCTTGTCACCTGGGCAAGTTCCTGGTTTGCTACACCTTCGGCACGGAGCGTAATCACGGAACCGGCGATGCGTTCAATACGATGGTATGCCACATTATGCATTAGCGGAAACCTCCTTCACGGAAGCGAAAATACTTTGTTCAAGGTCCTTGAATTCCTGGGAATCGAACTTGACGCGGTTCCAGTCCTTCGTCGATTGAGTGAGCTTGAGGAAGAACGTACGTGCGACATCCTTCTCGCTGAACTTCATCGGGGTCTTGAGGATAGTGTAAACCTTGTCGAACACGTACTTCTGGCGTTCGGCGGAGCAGGCGGCGTCGATTTCGTTGTAGGCGTCCTGCTGCAGGTAAACGGAGTCCAGGTATTCGGACTTCAGGTAAATCACGAAGTCGTCAATCGAGGTACCTTCTTCGCCCACCACCTTCATCATGTTGTTCACGTCCACGCCGTTTGCGAGGATGTGACGGGCTTCGGCCACCTTCTTGCTGTCGATGATGCCTTCGTACTTGGACCAAGAATCCAACGGGTGGATAGCCGGGAAACGGCGCTGGTCGGAACGTTCACGGGAAAGGCCGAGGAACGCGCCCACCACCTTCAAGGTAGCCTGGGTCACCGGTTCTTCGAAGTTACCACCTGCAGGCGACACGGAACCGCAAATCGTCACGGAACCGGTAGAGCCGTCCTTGAGGCGAACCACGCCACCGCGTTCATAGAAGGCGGCAATCACGGATTCGAGGTAGGCCGGGAAGGCTTCTTCGCCCGGAATTTCTTCCAGACGGCCGCTCATTTCACGCAGAGCCTGAGCCCAACGAGAGGTAGAGTCAGCCAACAGGAGCACGTTCAGGCCCATCTGGCGGTAGTATTCGGCGAGAGTCACGCCCGTGTACACGGAAGCTTCACGAGCAGCCACCGGCATCGAAGACGTGTTACAAATAATCAGCGTACGTTCCATGAGGGACTTGCCGGTACGCGGGTCAATCAGTTCAGGGAATTCGCGAAGGGTTTCCACCACTTCACCTGCACGTTCACCGCAAGCGGCCAAGATCACGATATCCACGTCGGCGTAGCGGCTCATGAGCTGCTGGAGCACGGTCTTACCGGCACCGAAGGGGCCCGGCGTACAGAACGTACCGCCCTGCATCACGGGGAAGAACGTATCGATAATGCGCTGTTGCATGGTCAGAGGCTTGGAGGGACGGAGGCGTTCTTCGAAGGCCTTGATCGGCATCTTCACCGGCCAGGTCTGCACCATGGTCACATCCTGGGTTTCACCCTTGTCATTCTTGAGTTTGGCGACCACTTCTTCGACAGTGCGTTCGCCAGCGGCAGCAACCGATTCCACGGTCCACTTGCCAAGCAGGCGGAACGGCACCATAATGCGATGCGTAAACACGCCTTCGGGAACGGTGCCGAGCGTATCGCCCGCAACCACCACATCGCCCACCTTCGCGACCGGGGTAAATGCCCACTTCTTGTCGCGGGGGAGTGCCTTCAAATACTTACCGCGCTGCAGGAAAAAGCCGCATTCTTCGGCAAGCTTCGGGAGCGGGTTCTGCAGACCGTCAAAGACCTGGGTCAAGAGGCCGGGGCCAAGTTCTACGGACAAAAGTTCGCCGGTGAATTCCACCTCATCACCCGTCTTGAGCCCCGTGGTGTCTTCGAACACCTGGAGTTCGGCGTAGTCACCGCGAATACGGATGACTTCGCTCTTAAGGGGGATAACTTCGGACTTGCCGTCCTTGTTTTTCTGGATAAGCTTGGCATACGCCACTTCGTTCTGGGACACGGCGGTTTCGAACTTGACGCGAATCAAGTTACCGTTAACGCCTGTGATTTTTCCGATACTAGCCATTGAAAATGGACCTCCGGTCATTCCTGCGCTGCCTGTGCGGCAAAGGCAGGATCGTTTGCATTAATAACATTCAACACGGCAGCGTCACCCGCACTTTCGGAGAGGCGCGCCCAACGTTCACAAATCATAAGCTTAATCGCATAAGCGTAGACATGCTTGACTGTCCCCTCGCCTACACCGGCCAGGGAATCTACAAGCCAGAAACGGGCCTTGTCGATATCCTGCTCTTTTTCCATAGGATTCGACTTGGCAAACGCGTCCTGAATCATCTTGGCGAAAGTGACGTCGTAGCCCGGGAAGGAGCGTTCAGTAAAACGCACATCGGGCCCCCACGCGCTGGCGCGGAGCCTCCCGGAAACGTTCTTCATCTGTATTTCGTGGGCCTGGTAAGCGGCCACGAACTCGTCGTCACATTCTTCGCCAGCAAGGAGCGCATCCAGGGCTACAAGCTCGGATGCGTCCAGTACGCCAATACAGCGGTGGCGGAACTCTTCCATGGTGAGCGGCGGGACATCGCCCAGCTCGATCATCGGAAGAGAGGCCATCAAGTAAGAAGGACTGCTCATCGGTTCCTACTTCGCCTGTGCTGCAGCGTTTACCACTTTAGCAAGTTGCGGACGGAGGAGGGCCGAAAGAGCGTCGGCCATGGCAGCCTCTGTAAATTCGTGGGTGACCTTGCCGCCGTCGAGCTTGACACGGAAACCGAACTTGACGCCCTTGTCGCTTTCGACCTTGACGCCGGCCTTGAGCTTCTTGGCGAATTCGCCCGTCACGAAGGAGGTAAGCTTGTTCACGTCGGCTTCGGAGAAGTCGACTTCGATGTCGGAAGAGTAATTCTTGGCGAGAGTCAGGAGCATGGACTTCACGGTGGCTTCGTCGAGAGACTTTTCCACTTCGAGGTTCAAAAGGTCCATAATCATCTTTTCGAGGTTCTTGCCCACAGAGAGCAGCAAGTCGCGTGCAGCCTGTTCAAGCGTGCGTTCACTACGTTCTGTAAATGCTTCTGCGTCCTTATCGGCCTTTTCCAGCTTGGCGCTCGCCTCGGCCTCGGCAGCCTTTATAATTTCAGCGGCCTTTTCCTTGGCCTTGGCTATGATCGCCGCGGCGTCGTTTTCTGCTTTATCGACGGCATCTTTCTGGATGCGTTCCATAAGGTATTGCAAGTCTTCTGCCATATATATCTCCAATTACGGTTCCTGGACCGGACTACATGACAAAAAACGCTCCTGTGAGCCCTAATCCAGAAAATTTCGTTAGTAATATACAAGTAATTTTTTGCAAAAGTTCAAAAAGAAGGCAAATTTTTAGAAAAAAATTGATAAATATGATGTTCTTGGGGATAAAACGCACAGTCGTTTGTAAAATTGAATTTACTCGATGGCCGGACCCGCCACCGAGCGGATTGCAATACCTTTAATATACAGAAGCCTATTTGGTTATATTTAGGAGGGAATTGGAAGGTCTGCTGTTAGACCGGCCCTTTGGAGGACATATGAAGAAGTTTGGACTTTTGTCGTCGTTAAAAGGCGTTGGGCACATCGGTATGGTGTTCTTTATCGCAAGTATCTTTCTCTTGGCCGCCTGTGATGATGAGAGCAGTTTTGCCCCGCGCGACGACGAGTCGTCCAGCAGTATCGAAGACGTCACACCGCAGTCGAGCGAAGACGAGACAAGTGTGTCCAGTAGCTCTGCCAAGTATTCTTCTTCAGTCAACGCGAAGTCGAGCTCTAGTGCGAAGTCCAGCAGCAGTGTGAAGTCTTCCTCGAGCGTCGCGTCTAGCAGTTCCGCGAAGTCCTCTTCTAGCGTCACGCCGAAGTCGAGTTCTAGTGCGAAGTCCAGCAGCAGTGCGAAGTCTTCCTCGAGCGCCGCGTCTAGCAGTTCCGCGAAGTCCTCTTCGAGCGTCACACCGCAGTCGAGCTCTAGTGCGAAGTCTTCTTCGAGCGTCGTGTTGAGCAGCAGCGAGTACGTGCCGTTTGACCATTCGAATACACTGGCTGGAGCTTGGCGTATTGGGGAAAACCGCTACAGTACGTTTACTGACCCGCGCAACGGCCGCAGCTACTACTACATCACGATTTACTCGGAATATAAGGGATATTCAGTGACCGTGATGGCCGAGAACCTGAATATCGGTGATATGGTGCTCGGCGAAAACGATCAGAATGACGACACCAAGATAGAGCGCTATTGCTATAATAACGATACCACCAAGTGCGACGAGTTCGGTGGCCTTTACCAGTGGGCCGAGATGATGCAGTTGCCGAGCCGCTGCAATACCGAGAGTTGCGCTGAACTTATTCAGGAAAATCACCAAGGAATCTGCCCTGATGGCTGGAGGCTGTTTACCTACGATGATTATTGTGTCGTGATGGGGTATGATGATCCGAATAATGACGGAGTCAAGGGGTTGCGTTCCACATATGGGTTCAGCGGAACGAATACCAGCGGATTCTCCCTGACTGGTGCGGGAGCAAGAACTATTGAGGGGGGGGTTGATTTCCTTAAAAAAAGTGTCTTCTGGTTCTACCCGCGAGAACATGATTATGATAAGACTGTATACTCAACAGTGGGTTACGTGTCAGCCACAAACAACCGTGCGCCCCAATCTGATGATGGAGAGTTGAAAACCGCCGGCTTCTCCGTCCGCTGTACTAAACAAGAAGAATAATCAAAATTTTTGAAAATAATTACAACGCACCCTGAGGTGCGCTGTAGTTGTTTTACCCTAAACGGAATTTTTCAGAAATTCCACACGAAAAGTTTTAACTAAAAAGGCGAAAATCATGTCCAAGAACGTCAAGTCCAACAACAAGAACACCAAGAAATCCGCTTCGAAACGTTCCCGAGATAAACACTCCTTTTCCAGAGCCCCTCTCGTGTTTCTTTGCGGAGAGAGGGCGTTTTGCCGTGAGCCACAAGCGCCTCGTATTAACGAGGCGTGGTGGCGAGAGTGAGCGCGAACCAAAGCGCATTACCAGAGCGTAGCGCGAACGGTCGCATTCGCAAACAATGGAACGAAGTGATTTTGTTTGCGTGCGAAATGGACCTCGTAGCAAACATACTAAAAAAAGGTTCTGGTTAGAACAGGTGATCCCGGCACAAGGCCGGGATGACATTCAGGTAAGGAGCGGCGACTCCCCTGGAACGAGTCCGGGGCAGGCTCAACAAGGCCGGGGTGACAGGCTCCGGAAAGAACAATCCGATGCTGACCTTCGTCAGCATGACATCTGGCATGACA
>NZ_JAFZKX010000091.1 GCF_017551775.1 Fibrobacter sp.
CCTGTGGGATGTATGGCAGAACCGCTACCAGGTGATGCGCGACCGCAGCTGGGCAAAAATTGGCGACTGCAAGACTTGCAAGTACTGGCGCTACTGCGAAGGCTCCAGTCTTCATTTACGTGACGAGAAAACCAAGGAACTAGCCTATTGTCATGTAGCGAGATTAGAGGACGCTGGAGCGTGATGACAAATGCGTAAGGCGAGCGTCGCGACCAAGTCTCGCTTGGGCATGACCGAGCCTAGCATTTGGTACTTGAGCGAAGCGAAAGTACAAAAGACCAAGGAATTGGCCTACTGCCACGTAAAGCGTTTGGAAGACGCGGGGGCATAATAAAAAGGAGGGTTGGTTTGAATATTCGTAAGCATTGGAAAAAGATATTGCTGTCTTCGGCGGCTCTCTTCTGGGCTAGTTGTGGCGGAGACAGCGAAAGTACACCGATTGCCGGCCCTTGTGGCGATTGCGGTGAATTCCCGTCAAGCAGTTCCGAGGCTCTTCCCGAAAGTAGTTCGGACGACGCTGTGTCTAGTAGTTCCGAAGAGGCGTCGAGCAGCTCGGAGGCAATATCTTCGTCTTCCATGAACATGCCTTACAGGCTGGCAAGCGATACCACCATTGCATGTTCCGCAGCTATGCTTTCGGCCGGAAACGGGTGTCTTGATCCCGTGGAAGTTGCAAAAGTAGATTCTCCGGAAGAAATCATGCGCAAGTTGCAGGAGAACCGGAGCCTTACGCTGGAAGAACTTTCCCAGTTGGAAGACGACCTTTTGGGCGAACGGTTAGATGTTCCCCTCTATGGTGTGAGCCCCTATACTTGCGTCCATCATGCGATGACTTTTACTTATACATGTTCCGATGGGAAAAAGTATATCGCTCAGGAAGGGAGTCCGGCCTACATCGTGAAAGATAGCTTGCTTTACACTATGGAGGAATACGAGGCAAAATTCCCCGAATCAAGTAGCTCCAGCGAAGCCGTGTCCAGCAGCAGCGAGGAAGTTGGCGAACCTCCGTCTCCCTTGTGCCAGAAGAGCGATTTTATTGACCGCTCCGAATTAGAGGAAAAGTTTACGGCTGACAAGGATGCCATCATCGATAGCGTGAAGACTGCCGAAGGGGATCCCCAGCTTGAAGAAAAGCTAGAATGCTTGAAATATATTTACGAGGATTCTTCGGCACTCAATTTTAGCGGATATGTCGCCAAGACGCAGACCTGCGACGGCGAATCCGTGGTAAATCCGCGCTATCAGACGAAACTCGATAACAATCGGGACTATGTCGTGAGACAGATTAACCGGTGCCTGAACCCGCCGGAGTAAATTCCGTTTTTCTATCTTTGTATTCGTATGAGTACAAAGATTTTTTATACCCTGACCGACGAGTCGCCGTTCTTGGCGACGCAATCCCTCCTCCCGATCGTAACCGCTTTCGCGAAGACTGCGGACATTGACGTGGAGACAAAGAACATTTCGCTCCCGGCGCGCATTCTGGCGGCATTTGCCGACACGCTCCCGGCTGGCACTACGTTTGCGGGGAGTCCCGTGAGCGACGACCTCGCTTTTTTGGGCGCGCTTACGCTCAAGCCTGAGGCGAACATCATCAAGCTCCCGAACATCTCGGCATCCGTGCCGCAGCTCAAGGCCGCCATTGCTGAACTCCAGCAGAACGGCTACGCGCTCCCGGATTACCCGGATGCGCCCGCGACCGACGAGGAGAAGGCCATCCGCGCCCGCTACGACAAGGTGAAGGGTTCCGCGGTGAACCCGGTGCTCCGTCAGGGCAACTCCGACCGTCGCGCCCCGAATGCGGTGAAGAACTTTGCCCGCAACAACCCGCACAGCAACGGCACGTGGAATACTTCCGTGAAGACCCGCGTGGCGAGCATGGATGCGGATGACTTCTACGGGAACGAAAAGTCCATCACGCTTGCCGATGCCGACACGTTCAAGATTGAATTCGTGGATGCAAGCGGCGCCGTTACCGAACTGCGTGCCGCAAAGCCGCTCCTGAAGGGCGAAATCCTCGACGCGACGGTGCTCCGCATGGCGTCTCTCGAAAAGTTTATCGCCGCCCAGATGGCCGAAGCGAAGGCTCAGGGCCTGCTGTTCTCGGTGCACCTGAAGGCGACCATGATGAAGGTCTCTGACCCGGTGCTGTTTGGTGCTTTTGTGCGCGTGTTCTTCAAGGACGTGTTCACCAAGTATGCCGACCTGTTCAAGGAACTCGGTATCGATGCGAACAACGGCCTAGGCGATTTGTACAAGCGCCTTGAAGGCAATGCCAAGGAAGCCGAAGTGAAGGCCGCGATTGACGCCGCGCTTGCTGCCGGTCCGGATTTGGCGATGGTCGATTCCGCGAAGGGTATTACCAACCTGCATGTGCCCAGCGACGTGATTATCGATGCCTCGATGCCTGCGATGATTCGCAATTCCGGTTGCATGTGGAACAAGGAAGGCAAGCTGCAAGAAGTTGTCGCTTGCATTCCGGACCGCTGCTACGCCGGCATCTACGACGAGACGGTCAAGTTCTGCAAGGAAAACGGTGCGTTCGACCCGAAGACGATGGGAACCGTTCCGAACGTGGGCCTCATGGCCCAGGGCGCCGAAGAATACGGCAGCCACGACAAGACTTTTGTTGCCAAGGGCAAGGGCGTTATCCGTGCCGTGAATGGCAAGGGCGAAGTGCTCTTGCAGCAGGACGTGGAAGTGGGTGACATTTTCCGCATGTGCCAGGCCAAGGACGCTCCGGTACGCGACTGGGTGAAGCTCGCCGTGACCCGCGCCCGCGCCTCCAGCACGCCGGCTATTTTCTGGCTCGACCCGGAACGCGCGCATGACCGCGAAATCCAGAAGAAGGTCGAGGCCTACCTGCCGGAACACGACCTGAACGGCCTCGATATCAAGATCATGAGTCCGCGCAAGGCTATCGTCGAGACGATGAAGCGCGCGAAGGCCGGCCTCGATACCATCGGCGTTACGGGCAACGTGATGCGCGATTATCTCACCGACCTGTTCCCGATTCTTGAGGTTGGAACTTCGGCGAAGATGCTCTCCATCGTGCCTTTGATGGCCGGTGGTGGCCTCTTCGAGACCGGCGCGGGCGGCTCTGCCCCCAAGCAGGTGCAGCAGTTCCTCGCCGAAAACTACCTGCGTTGGGATTCCCTCGGTGAATACTTCGCGCTGGTGCCGTCGTTCGAGCAGGTCGCTACGCAGACCGGCAACAAGAAGGCCCAGGTTCTGGCCGATACTCTCGATGCCGCGAACGGAAAGATTTTGCAGTTCAACCGCACGCCTGCCCGCAAGATTGGCGAACTCGATAACCGCGGTTCTCATTTCTACCTCGCGATGTACTGGGCCCGCGCCCTTGCCGACCAGAAGGCCGATGCGGAACTCGCCGCGAAGTTTGCCCCGGTGGCTGCCGCCCTCGAAGCGAAGGAAAGCGAGATTGTCGCTGCCCTCGCCGCAGAACAGGGCAAGCCGGCAGACATCGGCGGTTACTACATCCCGAAGGCGGATCTGTTGAAGAAGTGGATGCGCCCGGTGGAGGCGTTCAACGCCGTCATCGACGCGATTTAGTTGTAATATTCCAATTTGGAATGAAATTAGGGGCCTTTTAGGCCCCTTTTTGTGTGCATAGGAACACAAATGAAAGAAGTTGCGCCGCAATCCGTGTTGCTTTTTATATGAAAATAATTATTTTCGTGTAGACGATCCAAATTTCGTAACAAACGAAAGGAGTGCCGTTATGACATGGATGATGAAAAAGTTCTGTTTTTTCGCGATGGCTTTGCCCATGGTGTTTTTTGCTGCATGTACGACGGATGGCCCGACGCAAATCATTATGTCGAATGGCGATATCTATAGCGAAGAGGAATATAACGATCTTGTCAAGAAGGGCGAAATTGACGAAAACGGAAATTATGTCGTGAAGGAATCTGAAGCCAAGTCCTCGAGCTCATCGAATGTGTCTTCCAGCTCGGCGAAATCGAGTTCCAGTTCCGAAAAGGTCAGCTCCAGCTCCGAGAAAAAATCTTCTTCTTCGGACAAAGTTGAGTCCAGCTCCAGCGAAGAAAAGTCCTCCAGCTCAGAAAAAGTGGAATCGAGTTCGTCTGCACCTGAGTCGAGCGCGGTTGCTGGCAAGGAAACTATTGTGGATGAAGATGAGGGCGAGTTCTCTATCGGTACGGACGATATGGAGGAACTGCCCGAGAACGAACAGTCTGAACTCGACAGCCTGAAGGAACTTCTGGATAACGGGGAAACCGTAGATGGGTTCGAAAAAACTGATTCGTCATTTGACGAGGAATCTTTGCTGTACGAGGATTTTGACGAGAATGATTTCTTCTGCTTCACTGACGAAGGCCAGTGGCTGCAGATTACTAGGGAAAAACTTGGCGAATACATTCCGCACTACAAGAACGGACAGGCTTGGGGCAATTTCCGACAATTTGACGTGAAATTTATGGACGCCTGCGAATCTGTCTATATCAAACGCAAATGATTAACGGGTAGCCAGCTTCCACTTGTAATATCCGGCGATTTGCAGTGGATGGCAGAATGTTCCGTTAGCCATTTTGGTTTGCAGTTCTTCATCGGAAAGTTCGCTGGACTCGATATCTTCGGTGCTGTCGAAATGCGTTCCACCCGCTTTTGAGACACCATCGATGAAGACGATGTGAAATTTGCCGCGGTGCCGGTCCGGATTTACCGGAAGGGACCCGAGATACTTTGTGTGTAGCGCGTGGCAATCGCTGGATGGCGCCTCGCAGGGTCTGTACCCGCATTCTTCTTGCAGTTCGCGGAGTGCAGCTTGTTTTGGCGTTTCGTCCTTGTTGATTATGCCCGCGGGAAACTCAAGTTCGATGGTCTGGCTGCCGTGGCGGTACTGTTCTGTCATGACCCAGCGGCCTGTAGCCGTGCGGGCGAGAATCAGTACCCAGTCGGGTTGCCATAGCGTGTAGAAGTCGTCGATGACCTTGCCGTTCGGAAGTTCGCATTTTTCCTTTGCGACTTTGAGCCAAGGCGCATCGACCAGGTATTTTGTTTCGAGTAGTTTCCAGGGTTTCATATATTGTAATTTAGAAATTTTTGCCAAAAAGTGACCTTGCACACATTGAAAGATACGGATTGTTGTTTTTTTGAACATTTGTACTAAATGAAAGTATTTTTTTCAGCATGAGCGTTTTTGTCTTTTATACATATGTCAGCCTTGGATGCGCATGCGTCCTGTTGCTCCTCCTGTATAGCATAAAAAGGCTTCCGACCCCACAACTCAAGTTTACGTTGTTCCATAAACTTGTGTTTTGGCATATGGCCTACTTCGTAAGCGATGCCGCCTGGGCGTTGGTGAACGACAACATCATCCCGAAAAACATGTTCACCGTTTTGGCCGTGAACTATTCCAATGCGGTTATTGCGGCGATACTTTTCTACAGCTGCTTTATTTATGCGGAAATGAGCACCCGCCCAGAGATGACGCGTGCGCAGATTGAAAACCTCCAGGTGAAATTGCGTATACCGGTTCTTGTGGAAATGGCGCTGCTGCTCATTTCGTTTGCGATGAGTCCCGATTTCTGGCTCGATAAGGACCTTGAGCCCTGTCCTCTCTATTACTTTATTCTTTCTTTTATCCCGTGTATCTATATCATGACGGTGACGATCCGCTGCTTGTATCGCGGGCTAAAACCTCATAACCGAATGCATTTGAAGACGTACCTGATTGTGATGAGTTATACCCCGGGTTGCTTGGTTGCGGCTGGCGCCCAGATTTTCTTCTCGCTGACGACGCCGATATTCTGCTTCTGGTGCACCCTGATTATCCTCTTTGTCTACCTGAATTCGCAGAATCGCCTGATTTCGACGGACCCGCTGACCGGTCTCAATAACAGGAACCAGTTGCGCCGCTTCTTGCAGCTTAAGCGCGATTTTGAGAATATGTATATAATCATGGTGGATGTGGACCATTTCAAGAAAATCAACGATACCTATGGGCATATCGAAGGCGATAGGGCGCTGATGCTTGTTTCGAGTGCGCTAAAGAAGGCGTGCAGCTTCTTTGATATTTCGATATTCTTGTGCCGCTACGGTGGTGACGAGTTCATGCTGATTGTCCAGACGGAAACTCCGCAGGATGTTATCAAGCAGGTGCGGGAGTGCCTGAAGGAAGAAATCGCGAACCGCGAAGGATCGATGAACTATACGATTGCGGCGAGCATGGGCTATGCGCATTGGGATGGTGACATCACGACCTTCAGGGATTGCGTTGCCATAGCCGACAAGAAAATGTACGAAGCCAAGCACTTGAATTAAGTGCTCGTGCTATCCTTCCAGCTTGTTCTTTAGATAGTGTCGCGCCGTCCAGGTGAAATACAGGATGTCGGCGATTACTAGTGCGATGGCGCAGGTGAAGAATACCTGCTGGTGCATTCCGAAATGTTCCGCCATGGAGCCGCCCGCAAGGATGCCGGCGCCGATGCCGATATCCCAGCCGGAAAGGTAAGTGCTGTTCGCGGTGCCGCGCTGGTCGTGGCGGGCGAGGTTCACGCACATGGTCTGGTAACCCGGGAAGATGAGCCCGAGGCTCGTGCCAATGAGGAATGCTGCACCAAAGAACGTAATGGGCGAATGGCTGAACGCGAGCATGAAATACGCGATGATGTTGAGCGTCATGCCGGTGCCTACGAGGTGGATGAGGTAGCCCCTGTCGATAAGGCGCCCTGTGGTGAGGCGGTTCAGTATGAGCCCTGCCGCGATGAGCGCGTAGAACCAGCCGGAGCCTCCGATGCCGAGTTCTTTTGCGTACAGTGCGATGTAGTTGGTCACGGGCCCGTAGGCGAATCCCACGAAGATGAAGTTCACGAACTGCGGGATGGCGCGCGTGAGGAAGAACCGGTCGAGCGAAAGCGGGGCGTGGGGCTTTTTCTCCTTGGGGGCGACCTTTAGGGTCTGTACCAAGATGAGGCCGATGACGCACAGGATGATGGAAATCGCGAATACGATGGTGTCGCCGAAGGCCTCGTACAGGAACATGCCTGTCATGGGGCCGGTGGCGAACGCGAGGTTCACGCTGACCCCGAAATAGCCGATGCCTTCACCGCGGCGGCTCGAAGGGAGCGCGTCGATGGCGACGGTGTTGCTCGCCGTGGTCGAAATCCCGAAGCATAGCCCGTGCAAAAAGCGGATGACGGCAAGGAGCGGGATGAGCTCGAGCGCCTTGTAGCCGATGAAGCACAGGGTGAACGCGAAAAATGTCCAGAAGTACAGGGGCTTGCGGCTGAGGGTGTCGACCAGGAATCCGGCGAAGGGCCTGCAGGCGAGCGCGCCGATGGTATAGAGCGAAATGATGATGCCCGCGGTCGCGTTGTCGGTCTGGAACTTCTCGATGATGAACATCGGGAGGATTGGCAGCAACTGGTAGAAACTGAAGAACAGCAAAAAGTTCGCCGCCGCGCATGTGGTGAAGTTGCGCGTCCAGAGGGCTGGCTTTTGTGCAGTTGTAACTTCTGCTGGCATTAAACTACCTCAATGGGGAATGTGAGATGGTTTCATCCCGCATTTCGCATTTTATTTTCTTTCTAATGCAACGATGGTTTCCAAGTGCGGGGTGCCGGGGAACAGGTCGAGCGGCTGCACTTCCTTGACGCGGTAGCCGTAGCGTTCCCATTCCTTGATGGAAGCGGGAATCTCGTCGGTGCCGCAGAACACGTGGCATACGCGCACGGGCTTGCGCATGGCGAGTGCGTGGATGACTCCGGGTTCACAGCCCTTGCGGGGCGGGTCAAGCAGGATTTTTTCGGGTTCGCCGGGAACGGGGCGCGGGAGCCTCGTCTGTACGAAGTTCTCGTCGATCTTGCCCGCGACAAAGCGGTAATCCTTTTTGAGGTAGCGTGCGGAAGCCTTCGCGCAGTCGATGGAAGGGCCTTCCATTTCGACACCGAGCACGGATTTCGCGGCTTCGCCCAGCGCGAAGCTGAACAGCCCGTAACCGCAGTACAGGTCGAGGAAGTGGTCTTCGCGGGTGAGCGAAAGCATGCGGCTTGCCGCCTTGATGAGGTTGTGGATCTGGCTCTCGTTCACCTGGCTGAAGCCGGTGGCGGGGTACTTGAGGCTGAAATGCCCGAGGTTCAGGCTCAGTTCGCGCGGTCCAAAAAGCTGTTTGAAGCCGAGAGTATCGGTCGGCCGCTTGGCCTCGAGGTAGTAATCGGACTCCGTCGTATCGATGTAGGCGTGCGCTGCCGTCACGTGATATGGCGATTTTTGCAGAATTTCGGCAATTTGCTTCAATTTGCGGACAATGGCGGCATCAATCTTCTTGATGTTGAATATGACGACCCGGTACTTGTACGTGCCGCGGATGATAATCCAGTTGAGCGCGTAGGCGAGGGGCTTGTACGGGGGCGTGATGAGTTTTTCGAACAGCAGGCGGTATATGGCGTTGTGCTCTTCGGGCTCCAGGATGCTGTCGTATTCGTTGAAACGCAGGTCGCCGGGCTGCATGTCGACGCGCCTTTTGCTGGTGGTGCGGTAATTGCGGGGCATGGGGCTCGCGGTTACCGGCTGCGGGTTGCGGGGGAGGCGGTTTACGTCCCAGAATTCGCGAATGGCCTCGTTTTTGACCTTGAGTTCCTCCTTATAATCAAGAGGGGCAAGGGTTTCGCCGTAGGCGGAATCGGATTCTTTCGTGTAATTGGGGAGCTGGTGGGCTATGGCTTGTTCGAATAGCATGCCCAAAATGTAGAAATTTGTGCGGTTTCTTTGTAGGGGGGTGTCTGCCTATGGATTTTTTGTCCAAGAAATCTGTTTTTGGGCGTGTAATGAAAAGGGGGCCAATATGTAGTTTAAAAGCACAATCATCTAGGAAAAGGAGTACACATGAAATCCATGGTGTTTAAGGGTTTGGTTCTGGTGAGTGCTCTTGCGCTCGTAAACTGCGATGACAGTAGCGTTTCCGCTCCAGGATCAGAAGGTGGTGCTGAAGGTCCAGTTCCGACTAGCAGCGCGGTTGCCAATCCAGAATCCGATTCGGGTATTGCCCCGCAGTCCAGCACATCCGTCAATCCGGGATCTAGTACGGTTGCAGGTGGCGACGATGCCTGTTTGTCGTCCAGTTTGCCAGATGCTTGCGGTCCTGGGACCAATCCGGCAGTAAATCCGACGAGCAGCACGACTGTCAATCCGGAATCTAGCGCTGTCGTTCCGACCTCGAGTTCTAGCGACGTGACTAAGCCGCAGTCCTCTTCCAGCGAGCAGCAGGTCGAATCCAGCTCCAGCGAAGAAGTCAAGCCGACCGGCATCTTCCTGACCGAAGGTACCGACGAAGACAAGGACTACTTGGAAGTCGAATATTTCAAAAATTCTGCCGATAACGGTGGCGGCGTGCTCTGCTACCCGAAGAAGCTTTCTGATACTCAGAAGCACGGCGTTATCTTGTGGGGCCCGGGCGGCGATACCGACCCCAATAGCTACAGTGGCATTATCAAGCGTCTCGCTTCGCACGGCTTCGTGGTGGTCGCTACAAGCGTCTCTCCCGACGGCACGGACCGCGGCATTCCCGCCCTCAACTGGCTTGATAACAAGAATAAGACTCCGGGCGATCCGCTGTATGGCAAGCTTGACATGACCAAGGTCGGCGCTTCTGGCCACTCTATGGGCGGCCTCCAGTCCGAAAAGATGCTTATCAAGGACAATCGCGTGATTACCGCCGTTCTCAACAACAGTGGCGCATTCAACCATGCGGAACTGGCTAATGCCCCTGCCGGCAAGACAGCAGCAATCGTTTACGGTGAAGGCGGTATGGAACGCCCGAACGCCGAAGGCGACTACAACAACAATAACGTCAAGATTCCGGCTTGCCTCATCAAGATGACGGGTGGCCAGGGTAACGAATGTCAGAACGGCGAATGCGGCTGGGGCCACGGTTCCGGACCTTGGGGCGGCATGGCTGCCACGGTCGCCTGGATGCGTTGGCACCTCGGTGGCGAAGACTGGCGCAAGAAGGACTTCGTCGGTACCAGCGGCAAGTACATCGATGGCGCTATTGTCGGTCAGCCTGGCAAGTGGAAAGGCCAGTGCAAGAACTTCTAAACATCACAATCCCACACACCCAAAAAAATGTCTCGGAAATTCCGGGGCATTTTTTTTGTTCCCCTTTGACAAAACATCCATGATAATTGTATACGGATTGTTGAATCTCCCCCGAAAAGGGGGTATTTTTATACCAGGTGTTTAAAATAAAGAGGATGTTATGAACAAAGTTGTTACTACGGTGGGCCTTGTTGGCCTTTTCGCCTGTGCACTTTCATTTGCGCAGAGCGGCCCAAACGACGAATGGAATGGCAAGCCGCGTGTTTTCGGGGTGAACGTGCTTACTCCGCACGTGACTTCGATGCCTTACACGACTGTTGAAGAGGCGGTGAAGGGAGACCGCCATGCGTCTGAATGGTACCAGACACTTTCGGGCAAGTGGAAATTCTTCCATGTCGAAAAGCCGGGCCAGCGCAACAACGATTTCTACAAAGACAACTACGACGTTTCCGGCTGGGACGAAATCCCGGTGCCGTCTTCTTGGCAGTTGCTCGGTTACGACCATCCGATTTACACGAACGTTGTTTACCCGTGGGCGCAGAACAACAGGGTTTCTGCTCCGGGCGCTCCGACTGATTTTAACCCGGTGGGCCATTACCGCCGCACGTTTACCGTTCCCGAAAAGTGGGCCGGCAAGCGCATCCGCCTGCATTTCGAAGGCGTTGAATCCGCTTACTACGTCTGGGTGAACGGCAACTACGTGGGATATTCCGAAGACTCCTTCACGGGTCACGAGTTCGACATCAACAAGTACCTGCGCAAGGGCGAGAACAACATCTCCGTGCAGGTGTTCCGCTGGTGTGACGGTTCTTGGCTCGAAGACCAGGACTTCATCCGCCTTTCGGGCATTATGCGTGACGTGTACATTTACGCTGTCCCCGAAGTCCACATTCAGGATTTCCAGATTGACGCGACGCTCACGAATAACTATACCGACGGTCTCCTGAAGACTACCGCGTGGATATACAACTCTACCTCGAGTGCTTCCGGCGACTACACTGTGGAACTCTCGCTCTACAACGACAAGGGGACTGAAGTGATTGCCCCGAGCGCGCAGAGGGTTTCGGGCATCAGCGCGGGTGGCGAGAAAAGCGTGCATTTTGAACTCCCGCTTACCAAACCGGATCGCTGGTCTGCCGAAACGCCGAACCTCTACTCCGCAGTGCTTGTTATCAAGGACGGCAGCGGCAAGGTAATCCAGGTCGAAAGCAACAAGATCGGTTTCCGCAAGGTTGAAATCAAGAAGGAAAACGGTGCGCCGCGCCTGCTGGTGAATGGCATGCCGGTCAAATTCCACGGCGTGAACCGTCACGAGCTCGACCCGGATAACGGTCGTGCGGTGAACTATGACCGCATGGAACAGGACATCATCCTGATGAAGAAGTTCAATATCAATGCGCTCCGTACGTCGCACTACCCGAATAATCCGTATATGTACGAACTTTGCGACAAGTACGGCATTTACGTGATTGACGAGGCGAATGTGGAAAGCCACGGTGCCAATAATGAACTTCCGAAGAATAGCGATGACTGGCGCGCTCCGGCGGTGGATCGCCTGACCACCATGGTGCAGCGCGACAAGAACCACCCCTCCATTATCCTTTGGTCGCTCGGCAACGAAGCCGGTAACGGAAACGTCTTTGCTTCCGAACGCGAACGCGCCCACCAGATTGACTCCACCCGCTACGTGCATTACGAAGGCGACAACAACAACGCCGACGTGATGAGCCAGATGTACTGGGGCTACGACTACATCAACGGTTACAACGATGCCAACAAGCCCGTGATGCTCTGCGAATATGAACACGCCATGGGTAACTCCGTGGGCGACCTGCAGGAATACATGGACGCCTTCTACCGTAACCCGCGCGCCTTCGGCGGCTTCATCTGGGACTTCATCGACCAGGGCCTGCACCACAAGGGTACTCCGTACTGGGAATTCGGTGGCATGTGGGGCGACTGGCAGAACGATGACAACTTCTGCGCGAACGGCCTCGTGTTCCCCGACCGAGCCATCCAGCCGGAAATGTGGGAAGTCAAGTATCAGTATAGCCAGCTGCGCGTGAAGAATGTAGATGCGGCAAAGGGCAAGATTGAAATCGAGAGCCGTTATCTGTTCAAGAATCTCGGCGACTTCCTCGATGCCTTCTGGGAAATCCGCGAAAACGGCAAGGTAATCAAGAGCGGCAAGCTGGATGGTTCGCAGATGAATATCGGCCCCCTCCAGAAAAAGGAAGTTACCATCGACATGCCGAAAATCGAGACGACGATTGGTGCCGAATACCACTTGGATATCGATTTCCGCCTGAAGAAGGATGAACTTTGGGCGAAGGCGGGCCACAGCGTGGGTCACGAACAGTTCGGTATCGATTTGGGCCAGCTCTGGTCTACCGAAGTGGATGTCAGCACCATGGAAGGTGCCAGGGTTTCCCGTGTCAGCGGCGTTGTCATCGAAGGTACAGACTTCAAGATTACTTTCGACGAAAGGAACGGTACGCTTGCGAGCTACGTGCTTGATGGTGATACCATCATCAAGAACGGTGGTATTCCGAACTTCTGGCGCGCTCCGACCGATAACGACAAGGGCTTCAACATGGAACGCGGTCACGGCGAATGGCGCAGTGCGAGCAAGAAGCGCAACGTGACTTCCGAAGTCAAGGAAGTTTCTGCCCAGGAAACGCAGGTGACCTTCAACTTCAGCTTCCCGGATGTGGGCAGCTCCAAGATGAAATTGACCTACTATGTGTACGGCAGTGGCGATATCGTTGTGGATTACACGTTCAATCCGGATGGCTCCAAGAGCTATGTCCCGAATGTGGGTACGCTCTTCACGGTTCCTGAAGGTTACGAAAAGGTCCGCTGGTTTGGCCGCGGCCCCGACGAGAACTACATGGGCCGCAATCGCGGAAGTTTCATGGGCCTCTATTCTACGCTTGCCGACTCCATGACGGTCAAGTACATGGAAATTGGCGAAACGGGCCAGCGCACCGACGTGAAGTGGGCAACGCTTACGAATAAGGATGGCAAGGGCCTCATGATCGTGGGTAACCCGCGCATGGAATTCAGCGCACAGCACTACACTCCGGAACAACTTACCGATGTGAAGCTTCCGTGGGAACTCAAGCGCGACAAGGATATCACGCTCCGCGTGGACTTGCACCAGATGGGTCTCGGCGGTATCAACTCTTGGGGTGCTGAACCGCTCGACGCCTACCTCCTGAAGGCGAACCGCGAATACTCTCATAAGTTCCGCATCGCTCCGGTGCGCAAGCAACTGAACGACCCGACGGAATACTCGCTTCTCGGTTTCAAGAACTTCGGCTGGAACGATTTGCCGCCTGCACCGTATGGCCAGAAGGAAATCAATGAAATTTACGAGAACCAGCCCGATACCGATGTAACTCTTCCGGTAAAGGAAACCCTGCCTCTCGTGTTCAGGATTCCTGAAATGGGAAGCGACTACAGCGTGTTCGACATGCAGGGACGCTTTGTGGCGAAGTTTATTACGCAGGGCGTAGAAGACCTGCATATGCTCACCAAGCGCAACGTGAAGCATGCGGGCACTTACCTGGTGCGCTCCAAGGCCGGGCGGACGTTCCGCATAAGCGTCAAGTAAAAAATTTCCACACATCCAACATCGGACGTTCCGGGTACCCTCCCGGAGCGTCTTTTTATTTATGGACAACCTGTCCAAAGGAATGCGTGTCGGTGGTGTTCTTGTTTGCCATGAGGAAGGGTATATTTATCGGTGGGCCTCGTGGTGGTTGTTTGGGAAATCGAGGTGCATATGAAAAAATTGGTGTATGCTTTGGTGTGCGGGGCTATTGCCGTAGCTTCCGCGCAGGATGTTCTATACCCGGACATGTTCGCTCTGAGTGACGTGCAATTGCTTGGCGGGCCCCTGAAGGAACGTCAGGACTTGAACGTAGAAACGCTTCTCTCCTACGATACGGATAAATTAATAGCGCCGTTCTACGAAGAAGCGGGAATGAGGCCGAAGGCCGCGAAGTTCTCGAACTGGGCAGGCCTTGACGGACACGTGCTGGGCCATTACCTGAGTGCCTTGGCCATGCATTACGCGGCCAGCGGCGATGAACTCATCAAGGAACGCCTGGAATACGTGTTGAGCGAACTCAAGACGATTCAGGACCAGAATTCCAAGGACGCGAATTTCAAGGGCTATATCAGCGGCGTGCCCAACGGCAAGTCGATGTGGCTCAAGTTCAAGAACGGCGATGCGGGTGCGCAGAACGGCTATTGGGTGCCGTGGTACAACATCCACAAACTTTATGCGGGCCTGCGCGATGCCTACATCTATGCGGGTTACGATCAGGCGAAGACGATGTTCTTGGCGCTTTGCGATTGGGGACTCACGATTACGGGCGGGCTGAACGACTCCAAGATGGAATCGATGCTCGGCACGGAACACGGCGGCATGGCGGAAGTCTATGCCGATGCCTATGCGATGACCAAGGAAAAGAAGTACCTGGACGAGGCCAAGCGTTGGTCGCACAAGTGGCTTTTGAATGCGATGGCGGCGAGCAACGACAACCTCACGAACGTGCACGCGAATACGCAGGTCCCGAAGGTGGTGGGCTTCGCGCGCATTGCGGAACTCACCGGCGACCAGACTTACGTGAAGGGCTCCGAGTACTTCTGGGACCGTGTCGTGAACAAGCGTAGCATTGCGATTGGCGGCAACAGCATCTCGGAACATTTCCCGTCTTTCGATAACCACAAGAAGTACGTGGAAGAACGCGAAGGACCGGAATCGTGCAATACTTACAACATGCTCAAGCTTACGGAGCGCCTGTTCAATATGGATCATAGCGCCAAGCAGGCGGATTTTTACGAGCGCGCCCTCTTTAACCACATCCTTTCGACAATACACCCGGAACACGGCGGCTATGTGTATTTTACGCCCGCGAGGCCGCGCCATTACCGCGTCTACTCGAAGGTGAATGCCGCCATGTGGTGCTGCGTGGGCTCGGGCATGGAAAACCCCGCGAAGTACTCGCAGTTCATCTACACGAAGGACGGGGACAATCTCTATGTGAACCTGTTTGCGGCATCGAACCTGAATTGGAAAGGCAAGGGCGTGAAAATCAAACAGGAAACGGCCTTCCCGAAGGGCGAAAGCGCGAAGTTCACCGTTACGGGAAGCGGCAGTTTCGATATGAAAATCCGCCATCCTTACTGGGTGAAGGAATCGGATTTCAAGGTCATCGTGAACGGCGATACCATCGTGAAAAAATCGGACCCGTCGAGCTATGTGTCTGCGGGTAAGTCCTGGAAATCCGGCGACGTGATTGAGGTGCTGTTCCCGATGTACACGCATGTGGAAGAACTCCCGAACGTTTCGGATTACGTGGCGCTTCTGCATGGCCCTATCGTGCTTTCCGCGAAGACGGGTACGGATGGCCTGACCGGCCTTGTCGCCGATGACGGACGCTGGAGCCATATCGCTTCGGGAGCGCTACAGTCTCTGGATCAGGCCCCGATGCTTGCGAGCAAGAAGGAAGATATTCCCTCGAAGGTCACACCCGTGAAGGGCGAGCCGATGCATTTCAAGGCTCCTTACCTGTTTGCAAACCAGAGGGATGCGAACTTGTTGCTGGAGCCCTTCTACGAGGTGCATGATGCGCGCTACATGATGTACTGGATGGTGCTTACCGACCCCTCTGTTCTGGAACGCTTGCAGAAGGAACAGGAAGAGGCTCTGGCGCTCGACAACAAGACTGTAGATAAAGTAGCGCCCGGCGAGCAGCAGCCCGAAGCGGATCACCAGATGAAAGTTGAAAATTCTAGTACGGGGACGCATCAGGGTGAATTCTATCGCGATGCGGGCCAGTGTTCCGGCGGGGATGGCGGCTCCATCAGCTACCTGCTCGAAACCAACAGCGAGGATTCCCTGAGCCTCATGGTGCGCTACTGGGGCAACGAGGGCTGTACCCGCGAATTCGACATCATGATTGATGATGCCAAGCTCGTAACTGAAAACATCTCCAACAAGTGGAAAAAGGACGAGTTCGTGAATGTGGTTTATCCGATTGACGACAAGATGGTGAAGGGCAAAAAAGAAATCCGCGTGACGTTCAAGGCCTCGAGCGGCATGGTCGGCGGTATATTTGGGGTGCGCCTGTTGCGCAACAAGCCCAAGCCTGAGACGCCTCCGGATGCGATAGCCTCGAAGCCTGCGGTCGCGATTCCGGATTTGCGCATACGTGCGCAGTACGATGTATTGCATATTGAATCGGGCCTGCCGCTCACTGGCAACCTGACCGTCAAAATCTACTCCCTGAATGGTCGCCTGCAGAAGTCCCAGTTGCTCCCTTCGGGCCGGAGCTCCTTCGAAATAGGCATTGCCGACTTGAAGAAGGGCAATTACATCCTCAGCGTGCAAAAAGATGGCGTAAAATGGATAAATACGCTCTTCTCGAGGACCGGTGGGTTGTGATTTTCTGAATAATTTCGTAAGAAAAACAGCACTTCGACATTGACAACTTATCCATGAGGATTTATGCGCTCCCCGTGCATTTTAGATGCATGGGGAGTATTTTTTATGGTGGGAAAACTCCCTTTGGTGTAAAAATAATGGGAACGAGGATCATATGAGAACGAAGCCGTTACTCTCCTTATGTTTGGTTATGTCTGGCATGGCTCTTGCCGCGACTCAAGCTACCTTCTATGTCGCCCCCTCGGGCAACGATTCGAACAAGGGAACCGAACAGGAACCCTTCAAGACGATTACGCAGGCACAGAAGGCCGTACGTGCAATCAACGGCTCCATGACGGGCGATATCGAAGTCATTCTCCGCGAGGGTACCTACGCTCTGCCCGGAACTATCGGGTTCGATGAACGCGATGGCGGTAAGGATGGCCATTACGTGCGTTACAAAGCCTACGATGGCGAAAAGCCGCTTATTACCGGCGGTATGGCGATTACCGGTTGGACCATTCACGATGAGGCGAATGGTATCTGGAAGGCCGAAGGCGTCGAAGGCCGTTTCCGCCAGTTGTACGTGAACGGGAAGAAGGCCGTTCGCGCTTGCTTCCCCAACGCAATAGCTGCAGATGAGAAGGGTGCTGGCAGCTTTGATCACGATTTCGTGCGCCTTACGAAGGTAGACTCTTCGGGCCGCGCCTTTGACGTTTCTGCGGACTACGTCAAGAATATCAAGAATATCGAGGATGTTGAAATCCACCTGATGATCGCTTGGTCCGAAAACATCTTGCGATTGGAAAAGGTTCAGGTGAACGGTGGTACTGCAAAACTCATCCCCAAGGATCCTGAACGTACCAAGCTGTTCCATCGCGCATACCCGATGCTCGGCACGGCTTTCCAGAGCAACCCGCCCAAGCAGCAGGTTTTCTACTTGGAAAACTCCTACGATTTGCTAGACGCTGCGGGTGAATGGTACCTGGACGAAAAGGAACATGTGCTTTACTACAAGCCCCGTTCCGGCGAAAACATGGCTACGGCCAATGTGGTTGCCCCCCGCTTCAATACGTTGTTTAGCGTCTTAGGCAAGGATACCAAGAATAAAGTGGGCTACATGTCTTTTGAAGGCCTGACCTTTGCCCATTCCAACTATACCCGCCCCAGCGAAGAAGGTTTCTTGGATTTGCAGGCAGGTAACTTCAATGTGGACGTTCTTGCAGATCCGAGCCGTGGAAACTGGGAAAAGTTGAACAGTAACAAGTTCTTGCTGTGGCGCCCCGATGCCGGCTTCCGCGTCGAAAATGCGCACCACATGCTGGTCAAAAATTGCACCTTCACGCAGATGGCGGCAACTGGCCTTGACTTTGTGTCGGGCACCAACGACGACGTGATTGAAGGCAACGTGTTCTACGAAATTGGTGCTGCCGGCATTATGCTCGGCAAGTTCTATCAGGACTCTACGACTGAAATCCATATTCCGTATAACCCGAGCGACAAGGACGAAATCAGCACGCGCGATACCATTCGTAACAACCTCGTGACTAACGTGACAAACGAACACCAGGGTGCCGTGGGCATTGGCGCTGGCTACCCGCGCTATGTCGTCATCGAAAACAACGAAATATCTTACACGTACTATTCCGGCATTTCGGTGGGCTTTGGCTGGACCAAGAGCGAAACCGCCATGACCAACAACCATATCAACAAGAACAACATTCACCACATTTCTCGTTTGCTTTGCGACTCTGGCCCGATTTATACGCTTTCGAATCAGGGAACCGGCAGTGAAATCAAGGAAAACTACCTCCATGATTACGGTGCCTCCAAGTGGTCTGATTACTGGGTGTTGCCGATTTACCTCGATGAAGGTTCTAGCGGCTTTACCGTCGAAAACAACTCCTACAGGAATTCTCCGAGTGGCGTTGGCCAGAACCAGCCGGGTCAATTTACCCAGAGGAATAATGGTGGCTATATCGAATCCGTTGCGCAGGCTGCCGGTCTCCAGGGTGAATACAAGAACATCGCGGACCGCATCAATAACATCCCGCTTCCCGACTTCAGCAATACTGTCACGCAGGCCGCTTTCAAGGTCGTAGCGACCCTTCCGGGTATCATCCAGGCCGAAGACTACGATGTGGGCGGGCAGAGCGTTTCGTTCAGCGATAAGGATTTCGTGAATGAAGGCAATGTTTACCGCGAAGATGGCGTGGACGTGGTTGGCCTCGGCTGCTCCGATTCCGCCATGACAAAGGATTGCAATGGTTATGCTATCGGTTACACGCAGAGCGGTGAATGGCTCGAATACTCTGTGAACGTGATTGTCGCAAGCAAGTTCGTGTTCCGCGCCAACGTGGCAAGCGGTCTCGACGTCGGTAGTTTTAGACTCTTTATCGATGGCAAGGCCGTTACCGATACCATCGCGGTGCCGCAGGGCGAAGACTGGAATACCTACGGCTATGTGGAAGGCGAAACCGCCGAAATCGCAAAGGGCGAACACGTGCTGCGCATTCAGTTCACGGGCACCTACGTGAACCTTGACTGGATCCAGTTCGCGCTCACTCCCGAAGAACTTCCCATCCCTCAAAAGAGAGGCGTGCAGCTCAATCTCGGTGAACGCGGTTATGACGTGTTCGGAATGGATGGCCGCTTTGTATGCCGCATTGAGGGCATGTCTGCCATGGGTGGCTTCAAGGCAGCCTTGATGGCGAAGGGCGTGAAGCCCGGCATGTATGTGGTTCGTGGTCTTGAAAGCCGCAAGAGCATCAGGATCAATACGGTCAAGTAAGTATAGGGGGTGCTTTATGAAATCGCTTGGTGTAATGTTTGGAACACTGGCCTGCGCTGCGGTTCTCTCCTTCGCGGCTGCGGATAATCCGCTTACCCTCTGGTACAACAGTGACGCGGGTACGGAATTTACGGCTGCGCTCCCCATCGGGAACGGCTACATGGGCGGCATCATTTATGGTGGCGTCACGAAGGATGTCATCGGGCTCAACGAGAGCACGGTTTGGTCGGGCGGCCCGGGCGATAACAACAAGCAGGGTGCGGCGAACTACCTGAAAGATGCCCGCGATGCGCTTTTCCGCGGGGACTACCGTTCGGCGGAATCCATCGTGAGCGACCGCATGATTGGCCCCGGCCCGGCGAGTTTCCAGCCGGTGGGCGACCTCGTGATTACAACCTCCCATTCGGGTGCCACGAACTACCGTCGTGAACTGGACCTCAAGACGGCTATGGCCAAGACGACCTATTCCGCGGGTGGCGTGAACTACACGCGCGAATATTTCGCGAGTTATCCGGACCATGTGATTGTCATCCGTCTGTCGGCAAGCGAGAAGGGGAAGGTCTCCTTCGGGGCGACGATGACGACTCCGCACCGCAACAACAGCATGTCCAGTAGCGGGAATACGCTCATTTACGACGTGACGGTGAACTCCATCAAGTTCCAGAATCGCCTGAACGTAGTCGCCGACGGGGGCACGGTTTCTGTCGCGAACGGGAACATCTCGGTGAACGGCGCGAACGAGGCGATGCTCGTGCTCACGATTGCGACGAACTTCAAGTCGGCTTCCGACGTTTCGGGGAATCCGGGTTCGCTCGCTTCCGCCGTGATGGAAGCGGTGAAGGGTAAGAGCTTCGACGATTTGAAGGCGGCACACCTGAAGGATTACCAGGCGATTTTCAACCGCGTGAAACTGGACTTGGGTGCAGCGCATTCGAGCGCCGGTGATGTTACCGCGACACGAGTGAAGAACTTCAATTCTACGAACGACCCCTCCTTCGTGGAACTCTACTACCAGTTTGGTCGCTACCTGCTCATCTCGAGTTCCCGCAAGGGCGGGCAGCCCGCGAACCTGCAGGGCATCTGGAACAAGGATACGAGCCCGATGTGGGGGAGCAAGTACACCACCAACATCAACCTGGAAATGAACTACTGGCCGGTCGAGACGGCGAACCTCGCGGAATGCGCGTGGCCGCTCATCGACAAGATCAAGGGCATGGTGCCGCAGGGCGAAAAGACTGCGAAGGTGCACTGGGGCGTTGACGAAGGCTGGGTGGAACACCACAATACCGACCTCTGGAACCGTTCCGCTCCGATTGATGGTGCCTGGGGCCTGTGGCCGACGGGTTCCGGCTGGCTTTCTACGCACCTGTGGGAACACTTCCTGTTCAACCCGACGGACAAGGCCTTCCTCGAAGATGTCTATCCGACTATGAAGGGTGCCGCGGTGTTCTACCTGAACAGCATGGTGGAAGAACCGGTGAGCGGCAACAAGTATCTGGTGACTGCCCCGAGCGCATCGCCCGAGAACGCGCATGGCGGCTACAACGTGTGCTTTGGCCCCACGATGGATAACCAGATTATTCGCGACGTATTCAACTATACGATTGAAGCTTCCAAGGTCTTGGGCAAGGACGAAGATTTCCGTGCCCGCATGGAGGCCGCTGTCAAGCGCCTGCCGCCCACGAGGACGGGCAAGTACGGCCAGATTATGGAATGGTTCGAGGACTGGGACAATCCCAACGACAAGCACCGTCATGTGTCGCACCTGTACGGGCTTTTCCCGAGCCACCAGATTACGCCGGAAGAGACTCCCGACTTGGTGAAGGGCGCGAAGACGACTCTCGAACAGCGCGGTGACGATGCGACGGGCTGGTCGCTCGCATGGAAAATCAACTTCTGGGCCCGCCTGCACGATGGCGACCATGCGTACAAGCTTGTGCGTATGCTGCTCACTCCGGATCGCACGTACAACAACCTTTTCGATGCGCATCCGCCGTTCCAGATTGATGGAAACTTCGGTGCGGTTTCGGGCATCAACGAGATGCTCATCCAGAGCCATGGCGGAAAGATTCAGGTTCTGCCCGCGCTTCCCTCGCAGTGGAAAGACGGCAGTGTGAAGGGCATCCGTGCCCGCGGTGGTTTCGAGATTGATTCCATGGCATGGAAGGGCGGCAAGCTCACCTATATCGCCATCAAGTCCGATGTGGGGCAGAAACTCGATGTGGTTTATGGCGGTAACGAGCAGACCTACAATACGGTCCCTGGTTCCGTGTATGAATTCGACGGCAATCTCAAGCTGACGAACCAGCCGTTCGAACCGGTGACGATTCCGGGCAAGATTCAGGCCGAAAGCTATGTGGCGATGGATGGCGTGCAGATTGAACCCGACGAATCGGGAGAGCCGAATCTCGGATGGATCAACGATGGCGATTACAGCTCGTACTTGATAAACGTGCCGGCTGCGGGAACCTACACGCTTACGGCCCGCGTGGCGTCTGCTGCGGAGGATGCTTCTACCGTTACGGTGGTGAATGGCCAAGGCAAAGCGGTGGCGCAGTTCACGGTTGATCCTGCGAAAACGAAAGGCTGGAATGACTGGTACGAGACTTCGACTACGATAGAACTGGACAAGGGCGAACAGACCATCAAGTTCGACTACTCCGGAACGAGCGACTTCCTGTTGAATTTCGACTGGTTCAGCATAGGGAAGGGAACGGATGCAGTTCCTGAGGCATCTAGAGTGGCGGTGAATTTGAGTGTCCGCGCCGTGCCCATGGCGAGCGCCCCTGTCGCCTTGATGGTGGAGTCTTCGGGCGATTTCGAGGTGCGCCTCTATACCCTAAACGGGAACATGGTGGGTTTCCGCCGCGGTGCGGGCAGCACGCTTGTGGAATTCGGCCTGGACGGAAGCGTTGCTCGGGGGAACTATGTCGCGGTCGTCACGAGCGGAAGCTTGAAAAAAACGCTCAAAATCAGTGCTTTTTGATGCCGGTGATGGCTTCCCCGCATAAGCGGGGAACTCATTTTTTACTTGCTTCTTATTGACAACTTATCCATGCGAATGAGCCTTTCGCATGGCTTTTTTTTGTTTTTTTGGGGTAGTTTTACAATGGTGAGTTATAAAAAACGCCTTTGGGGCGAAAGGGATGTAAAATGAAGTTCGCAAAAACTGCAAAAATTGCCGCAGTCATTGGTCTTGGGCTCAGCACCGCAGCCATGGCCGAAAACCCGATTATCCAGACATACTACTCTCCGGACCCGGCTCCGGTTGTATTCGGCGACACGGTTTGCGTGTACACCGGTAACGACGAGGGCGGTCACTTCTTCACGATGCACGGCTGGCGCGTCTCTTGCACTACCGACATGGTGAACTGGACCGATAAGGGCACGCTTATCCTTTCGAACGAGAGTTTTGGCGGTAACGCCAAGAAGAATGGCGACTGGGCTGCCCAGGTTGTACGCCGCAATGGCAAATACTACTACTATGTGACCGTGGAATCGACCCGCGGTGGACGCGCCATCAACGTGGCCGTGGCCGACAAGCCCGAAGGCCCGTTCAAGGACGCCCGCAACGGCCAGCACCTCGCCGGCCCGAACTGGGACTACATCGACCCGACGGTTTGGATTGACGATGATGGCCAGGCATGGCTCTACTGGGGCAACCCGAAGCTCTATTACGCGAAGCTCAAGGAAAACATGATTGAATTCGACGGTGAAATCAAGGTGTTCGACATGAGCCGCGGTTTCTCGCCGGGCGGAAATTCTGTCTATACCGAAGGTCCGTGGATCCACAAGCGCAACAACAAGTATTACATGCTTTACGCATCTCATGGCACCGGCAACGGCGGCGAACGTATTTCGTACTCTACGAGCGATTCCCCGACGGGTCCGTGGACTTGGGGTGGCCTCATCATGGAACCGGGTAACGGTGCCGCCTTTACGAACCACTGCGGTATCATCGATTTCAAGGGCCGTAGCTTCTTCTTCTATCACAACCAGAAGAACGTGAGCGGTGGTGGCTACAGCCGTTCTACCGCTATCGAAGAATTCACCTGGAACGCGGACGGCACGATTCCGACCATCAAGCCGACCAACAACGGCGTCGTGAAGCCAATCAAGAACCTTGACCCGTTTGACCGCGTTGAGGCCGAGACCAAGTCTTGGGTGGGTGGCATGACGGTAGATAAGCCCCGTGACCCCGAAGGTGGCAACTATACCATCATCAACCATGTGGCTTCGGAAAATGGTGCGGTTTACCTCACCAACATGGGCAGCAACTTCTACACGAAGGTGCGTTCCGTGGACATGGGCGATGGTGCCAAACAGATTGTCGTTTGCACCAAGGGCAACGGTGGCAAGCTCGAACTCCATGCGGGTTCCGAATCTGGCGCTTTGCTTGCGAGCATGACTATTCCGTCCAGCTCCAAGTGGCAAGAAAATATGTTTGATTTGAACGATGCCTCCGGCGTCGAGGACCTCTTCTTCGTCGTCAAGCAGGGCGGTTTCGATTTCGACTACTGGTACATGGAAGGTGCCGTGCCTCCGGTTCCGCAGACGGCCTACAACGACAAGCCGGCAACTATTCCGGGCAAGGTCGAGGCCGAAAACTATGACGTGGGTGGTCACAACAAGGCTTTCTACGACATGGACCGTGAAAACCAGGGCAAGGCCTACCGCGAAGACGAAGTGGACATCGTGGCGATTGACGATTCCAAGTGCGGCGAAACTGCATGCACGGGTTACGCCATCGGTTACACGCAAGAAGACGAATGGGTGGAATACACCATCAACGTCACTGCTGATGCCAAGTACGATATTACGGCGAACATCGCGACCGCTTTCGAAACTGCCGGTATGCAGTTGTTTGTCGACGACAAGGCCATTACGGATGCGATTACGTTCGAAAAAGTGGATTCCGTTTTCACTACCTACAAGGTTGTCGATATCGGTTCCGTGGAACTCAAGAAGGGTGAACACGTTCTCAAGCTGCTCATTACGGGCGCTTACCTGAATGTGGACTGGTTGCAGTTCACCGACCCGAATGCGGGACCGATTTCTATCGCGAAGAATGTACGTCTCGACGTGCATGCGCAAAATACATTCGATGTCTACGGGCTTTCGGGCCAGCATCTGGGGCGTGTTGAACTTCAGGGCGAAACAGTCGCGAAGGCGCTTGCCCGCGATGGATTTGCCCGCGGAATCTACATGGTGCGCGACCTCGGCCATACGAAGGCTTTCCGTGTGCATGTAAAGTAAAAAAAGATTTCTCCATCAAGAACGCTAACATATATAATGTAAGAACCGGCCGCGAGGTCGGTTCTTTACGTTGAAAAGTGAAAAGAATCGCAATTTTTGAAATTTTTCGGACACGCTGGTAAACAAAAAGGGGTTCTGTTTTCAGCAGGAAACACTTTTGTTGTCTTTGGATATCCTTGCCGGAACTTCGGGAGTTTAAATTTTTAGCAGAACAAGGTGTAAAAGGGAAGGTTCCTATGATAACGAAAAACGCCACAATTCTTTCTGTCCTCGCCGTCTCGGCGACGATAGCAGCAACGTCCTACCAGAATCAGGTGGGGTTCATCTCCAGCGCGCCCAAGCAGATTGCCGTTGTGGGTGCTGCCGGCGAAGATGTCGTGTTCAAGGACGCCGAAGGCAATGCCGTGCTTACGGTCAAGGCTCCCGAAGCCGTCATGTGGGCTCCCGCGAACGAGGAGGCATCACTTGTCGATTTCAGCGAGCTCACCACGCCGGGTACATACTACGCCTTTGTCGGAGACGATTCCATAGGCCACCCCATCAACATATCGGATAACGCGCTTGAAGGCGTGACGAAGGCTTCCTTGAAGTTCTTCTACTTCCAGCGTTCTTCGACCGAACTTACCGAGGAATATGCCGGCAAGTACGCCCGCCCCATGGGCCACCCGGATACTGCCGTGATGTACCACGAATCTACCGGCAAGCTTGACCTTACCGGTACTTTCAACGGGTCGAAGGGCTGGTACGATGCCGGCGACTACGGCAAGTATGTCGTGAACTCCGGTATTACCACCTACACGTTGCTGCAACTGTACCAGCAGAACAAGGCGTATTTCGATACGCTCAACCTGAACATTCCCGAAAGCAATAACGATGTGCCCGATATTCTCGATGAAATCCGCTGGAATATCGAATGGATGCTCACGATGCAGGACGAAGACGGTGGCGTGTTCCACAAGCTTACCACCAAGCAGTTCGCGGGCATGGTTTTGCCCGATAAGGCGAACAAGCAGCGTTACGCTATCGGCAAGAGCACTCCCGCTACTTGGGACTTCGTGGGCGTTACGGCCCTCGCAGCCGATATCTACAAGCGTTTCGATCCCGAATTTGCTGAAAAGTGTGCGGTGGCGGCCGGAAAGGCTCGCTGGTGGGCGACCCTCAATCCGCATGAATTCTTCTCGCAGCCCAGGGACGTGGGCACGGGTACCTACACCGATGGTAACGCCGTTGACGAAAGAATGTGGGGCGCCGCGGAACTCTACCGCATTACCGGCCAGCCCTCGGCTCTTGAAGATTTGCACATATTCACTCTGATCCAGAATCGTCGCAAGCTGCAGAGTTGGCAGACCGTGTATGCCCTTGCCGCATTTACCATGGCCACGAATCCGCAGATTTTTGAGCAGGAAGATGTCGACTCCGCCAAGATGCTCATTTTCACTCTCGCCGACAGCTATATCGAGGATCTCAATAACGGCTTTGGCCTTGCCATCGGCAATGGAGACTTCTACTGGGGTTCCAACAGCGTCGTGGCGAACAAGGGTATGATCCTTATTCATGCCTATATCCTGAGCGACGACAAGAAGTATCTCAATGCGGCTCAGGGAATCCTGGATTACCTGCTGGGTAGAAACCCGCTCGATATTTCGTACCTTACCGGCTGGGGCGTAAACCAGGTCATGAACCCGCATCACCGCCCGAGTGAGGGCGACACAGTCGTGGCGCCAGTCCCGGGAATGCTCGTGGGCGGCCCGAACTCTACCGCCGATGATTGCGCCAAAAAGTTTATCGACGCGGATGCACCCGCCAAGTCCTACTACGATAATTCCTGCAGCTATGCCACGAACGAAGTCGCCATCAACTGGAATGCTCCATTTGCCTACCTTGCCGGCTCCTTGCAGGCCATCTATGCGACCGGCAAGAAGTACGAAGTGGGAAGCGACACGCCGGCGAAATATGATGTCACCGCGGTTCCCGCTGCAAAAACCGCTTTGAAGACCCGCGCCGCTGGCGACAGGCTTATCTTCAAGGACAATTCCGTGCGCTTGGAAAGGACGCTCCGTGACGGGACGAAGGCCTACTTCGACCTTCGCGGCAAGGCAATCCGCTAGTTTACTCCGCAAGCAGGGAATCCAGTTGCTGTTCCAGGTTCTGGATTCCTTCTTTGTTTTCTATGGTGCGCAGATTCTTTCCCGGAAAAAGCGCGATATCGCATACGCCGGCCTGGTCAAGGATCCGGCGTTTTGCGTCTTCCGCATCCATCCCGCGCGCAATCAGGCGCTGCAACCGGGTCGCTTCGGGGGCGTCAACCACCCAGATTTCGTCGAGCATCCCGACAATTTCGGGAACGCGCGAAAGGATGGCCGCTTCCAGGAATCGCGGTTTCGCACTTGCGGTGTCACCTGAATTCCCGTCAAAGAAGTCGCGGACGGCCTGCGTCAAGTACGGATAGACGATTCCCTCCAGGCGCTTGCGTGCATTTGCATCGCCAAAAATCAATCCGGCGAAGAACTTGCGGTTCACGCCCTCTTCGGTAAGGCATTCCTGCCCGAATGCGGCAGAAAGCTCCGCACGCAGTTCCTTGCAGTTCCGGTATAGCTCGTGAACCTGGCTGTCGGCATCGAGAACGTCGTGCCCGCGTTCCCGCAGGAGCGACGAGGCGAGCGATTTGCCCGCGCCGATTGTACCCGTGATGCCGATTTTCTTCATGCCTTTCATTATAGCAAAATTTCGGGGCGCAGGCGCAAGGCCCGCATGTTACCCCTTGCCGAGCGAAATGAGGCAGAGCCCCAGCACCACGCCCAGCAGGGCGATAAACTTGAGCTTGCTCTTGCGTTCGCGGAAAATGATGATTCCCGCGAGGAAGCTGATGAACACGCTCGAGCGCCTGAGCACCGTGATAATCGATATGAGCGCGTCAGGGTTTCCCACCGCCAAAAAGTAGCAGCGGTCCGCGATGATGAGCAGGGCGGCGACCGCGATAAAACTCCAGCGGAACTGGAACGGCGTCGTCTTCTTGCGTGTCGGGAACCACGTGAACGCCGTCGTGATGAACTGCACCGCGAGCATGTAGATGCTGAACCACACCTGCACCGTCATCGGCTCGAAATTCATGCGCTGCAAAATAAACTTGTCGTAAATGCCGCTGCAGCTCGCGAGGATTGTCCCGATGAGCATGGACACCACCCAGCCGTTGCTGAAGAAGTGCCCCATCTCCTTGCGGCCCGCCATGCTGAGCCCGATGTACGAACACACGCAGATGGCTATACCCACCCACTGCAGCGCGAAGGGACGTTCTCCCATGAACCCGACCGCTATCATGATGGTGAACAGCGGGGCGAGCGCGCGGATGGTCGTAGAAATACTGAGCGGCATGTGCGCGATGGCGTTGTAGGTGAATAGCCAGCTTAAGCCCACAATGACCGCCTTTACCATCAAAAGCAGGTGGTCGTGCAGCGAAAGCGGCTCGCAGTGCCCCGTCAGCAGGATGGGAAGCATGAATAGTGCATAGAAGGCGCTGCACAGACAAAGTACCGGACGGACGGCGTTATCCTGGACCGACTTTTTCTTGGCCAGGTCGTAAAAACCGAGAAAAACCGCCGAAGCAAAAGCTAGAATCAACCATGACATAGCGCGCCAAATTTAGAAAAATGGCTTGCCAAAACATGCCACAATACTATTTTTCTTGTAGCAACAATCAACAAAGGAGCCCACATGGGTATCAAAGGCAAAGCAGCTTCCCTTCTCGAAGAGTTCAAGTCCTTCGCGTTCAAGGGCAACATCGTCGATATGGCCATCGGTGTTATCATCGGTGGTGCTTTCGGTAAAATCGTCACATCCTTCGTGAACGACATCGTGATGCCGTCCGTCACTGCCATCATCGCTATGGGCGGTGGCAAGGATGCGGGTGAAGGCCTCAAGGCGTTGTCCTACACGTCTCCTGATGGCGTGGTCATTCCTTACGGCAACTTCATCGGTGGCGTTGTCGACTTCCTGATTGTGGCCTTCGTGGTCTTCCTCGTGATGAAGAAGTTCCTCGGCTTCATGCAGAACATGCGCAAGAAGGAAGAAGCCCCGGCCGCTCCTCCGGCTCCTCCTGAGCCGAGCGCCGAAGAAAAGCTCCTCACCGAAATCCGTGACTTGCTGAAGAAATAATTGGGAGGGGGAGGTATCCCCCTGGCTCGCACTGCGTTGCTCGCCACCCCCACTGCGGGGAGGCCCCCGCAACGCCCCCTTGTCATCCCCGCCACAAGCGGGGATTTCTTTTTTACGATGCGCTGAGGCTGATTTCCGAGTCCGCCTTGAACGGCAGTTCCTCGACCTGCGGGGTGGCGATGAGCACTTGGCAGTTCTTTTCGCGCACGAGCGATGCGACCGCGTCGCGGCGGTTCACGTCCAGCTCGGCGAAGATGTCGTCGAGCAACAGGATGGGCTTGCCTACATGCTGCGACGCGATGTCGACGGCGGCGAAGCGCATGGCGATGGCCGCCGAGCGGCACTGTCCCTGCGACCCGACCGAACGCATCTCGTAGCCCGAGGCGCACAGCGCGAGGTCGTCCCGATGCGGGCCCGCCATGGTGACTCCCTGCATCTTTTCCACGAGTTCGAGTCCGGCGAGCTTGTCGGCGAAGGCGTTCCGCAGCATTTCTTCGGTCACGCCGCCGGCATTGTATTCTTCGGAGCTCTCGGCCACCATGGAGTCGATTTCTTCGTCCCCCATGAAGTCCGCTGCGTCAAGCGCGTCCAATTCCTTCAGGATGGAACTCCTGTAGTCGCAGGTGATTTCATCCACGCCGCCGGAGAGCCTGCGGTAGTAGCCGGTAATCACCGGGGATATTTCGGCGGAGAGGTTGATGCGGGCGAGCCAGAGCTTGGCCCCGAGATCCACGAGCTGGCGGGAGAGTACCTGGAACAGGTCTTCGCCTCCCAGGGCGCTGCCTTCCTTTTTGAACTGCCGGAGCCACTGGTTCCTTTGCTGGAGCACGCGCTTGTAGTTCCGGAGCACGCCGGCGTTCGCCGCCGAGCGAAAGCACAATATCTCGTCGAGCCAGTGCCGGCGGATTTCGGGTGCACCGCGCAGCAGTTCGATATCGGAGGGCTGCATGATTACCGCGGGCGATTTTCCGAAGAACGCGGAAACAGAGCGCACTGCCGTCCCGTTTTCCTTTGCGGTGACTTTCCGGCGGCCTACCTGCAGCGCTCGGGAAAGCGCCATGCCGTCGCAGTCGAACGCGCCCCGCAGAATCAGTTCGTCCGCATTCCAGCAGACAAGTTCCTTCAGGTCCTTCGCCCTGAACGAGAATCCCTGCGCAAGCAGGTGCACGGATTCGAGAACCGTAGTCTTTCCGCAACCGTTCGGCCCGTGAATCACGTTGATGCCCGGAGTAAACGAGAACTCCTGGGCGTCAAGGCTGCGCACGTGGCCGACCGAAAGCGATTCTATCACGGGATGAAACCCCTCACGCCGACGCTCAGCGGGTTGAATAGTCCCGCGGTGGATTCATAAGTCAGGGCGTAGTTCACGTCGAACAGGTACTTCTTCTTGCCGATGCGCACGTAGAACTTGTAGCCGAGCCCGAACATCGCGTCGAGACCGTCCATGCCTATGCGTATGGTGCCGTCGGGAATGATTTCGCATTCAAAACCTACGCGGCCCGTCCACACGTGGTGCTGCGGGTCGAACACGAGAAGCGTGTCGGCGATCTGGTAGTCGAGCGCTTCCATCCAGGCGTATACGGGCTTGCCGAACACTCTCGAGCGGTAGCCGAGCCCAATCTGCAACACCTTCGGGCGCACGCCTTCGGTAACGGCGACGCTGTTGTCGGTACTCGGGGTGCGAGTCCAGCGTGCCGAAAGGTTCCTGCTGAAACTGATGTTCCTGATGACCACGGACGAAGACCATTTCTCGTTCCACTGGCGCAGCCAGCCGAAGTTGAGCGCGACCGGGCTTGTGAATCCGTCGACCAGTTCCACGCCTTCGTAATATTCGGCGATGTCCATGTTGTCGTAGCCGAGCGAAAGCGAAATGCCGAAGGCGTCGCGGCGTGTCGCCCTGTACGAAAACCCGAGATACATCATGGAGAAGAACGGGGTGGCCGTACCGAGCGTCTGGTCGTCTTCGTTGATGACGTCGAAATCGATATCGCCGCGGTAGAGCATGGCGAAGCCGATGCCCATGCGGTTGCCGACGGAAGTCTCGAGGCCGAGGGAACCGCCCATGCGGTCGAGGCTGCGGCGTTCGGCATTGAGCGTGTAGTTGAAGTTCTGGCGGAACCCGAGGATGGCGGGGTTCCAGTAGGCGCCCGGCATGGCGGATGTGTCCGCGGAACCGGTGTTGCCGCGTCCGAGTTCGCGCGTGCCTGCGCCCATGCGTTCGACGAACCCGTCGTAACCGCCCAGGGCCGACTTCTTGTCGACGACGCCTGCAAATGCGGATGCCGCCGTCAGGAGCGAAAGGGCAATCGCGAGTCCAGCGATTCTCGGTTTCGGACAAATGGAATGCTTATCGAATCTAAACATTATCTACCCCCTCCGAGCGTCATGACCTTGCCCCAGCCGACGTGGCCGTGGTTGTCCTTTACGCGAACGTAGTACACGCCCATCGTGCAGGGGTTGCCCTGTTCGTCAAGGCCGTCCCATACGTCTTCCTTGGCGTTCGTACTGCGCAGCTTGTCCGCGAAGCGCGGGGCCGATTTTACGATTTTGCGAACCCTCCGCATGTCGTAGCTGAATACTTCGATGGTGATGTTGGCGTCCTTGCTGACCTTATAGGAAACAAGCGATTCGCTGCCTGCGGTGATGACGGAAGGAACCATGCGGACGGTACCGAGGTCGTCGCCCAGCTTGGCACGGTTGAGTATCGGGGTCCATGTCTTGCCGGTGTCCGCCGATACGGAAATTCCGTTGCCGTAGGTCGCAACGGCGAGGCCCGTGATGTCCTTGGTGAGCGGGAACGATGTCATGGACCAGATGATGGCGTCGCGGTTGGTCACGCCCATGTTGAAGCCGTAGAGCCAGCCGCTTTCTTCGTCCTCGTTCTCGAAGGCGCGAACGCCCAGGGAATCGAGCTTCAGGAACCCGCTTTCCGAACTGCCCACCGCACGTACGGCCACGAACGTCTGCTTGCCGACGAAGGCTACGTTGCTTACGGTATAGTCGGCGTTGTCGTACAGGTCCTTCTTCTGGGCCTTGCCGTCGAGCCCGATGAAGGGAACCTTCGCGAAGTCCTTGGATGAGTCTGCGTATTTGCGCCAGAGGTGCCCCGTGACGGATTCGCTGCCTTGTGTCGATGTTTCGGCGATAACCTGCAGGGGAGTGCCGCCGACCCAGACGCCCGTCACGCGCATGGTGTCGATCGCCTTGGACGCATTTGTGAGTTTGCCGCTGTTGTCGAGAGTCCACAAGCCTTTCGCGGTCGCAAGCCAGAGGGTCTCGGAATCCTTGTCGAAGGCCACGTCGAAAATCTCGGTGTATTTCTTCAGGTTCTTGGAGGCGTTCAGCTTGAGCGTGTCGAGGCTCTTTTCGGCGCGGTTGAAAATGAGGTGGTATTCGCGCGGGTCGAGAATGCCTTTCGAGATGTTGTAGCCCGTAAGGCCGAGCGCGCCCTGCGCAATCCAGAGGGTGGCCTTCGCGGAATCGTAGGCGAAACCGCTTACGGCGTAAGTCATCGCGGAGTCGAGATCGTTTGCCGCCGTCGGGATCTCAAGCGGCGTCTCGTACGTGCTGGTCAAGTTCCTGAGCGAGAAGAAACCTTCGGGCTTGAGGTAGTTCCCGCTGTCGTCGAGCCCGAACATCGGGAGGACCGCTCCGAGTTTGCCCGCGGTCGCCACGGGAATGCGGCGCTGTTCCGCATATACGTCGGTGAACCTCCAGATGCCGTCGTGTACCGCGGTCATCGAATCGGCGACGGCGTCTTGCTCGGTCTTGTCGACCTGCACCTGGCCCGATGCCGAAACCTTCAGGTTCAAGAGCGTCACGCCGCTGTTCAGTTCCCCGCGGGAAAATACCCAGAGGGCGCCGTCCGAACCTGCGGGTGCTACGGAAAAAGCCCAGTTGCTGAATAGCGTCTCGGTCGCCGCGAAGGCGCATCCGGCAGAAATAGCCGCGATGCCCAGAGCACGGATTGTCCTGTTCTTAAAACTCGGAATCATCACTACCTCATGTCGATTTCGTCGACACCTTTACGGGATTTGAACTTGAAGTCTTCGGGCGAGACCTTTTTCACGACTTTCAAGTTTATGATGTTGTACCACGAGGAATTTCCCGTGGGGTCTACGGTGAAGAGCCTCACCGGCGAAAAGTCCTTCTGCGATAGCCATACTTCCATCTGGTCGAACTGGCCCGCGTATTTCGAGGCGTCGAGCTTCAGCACCCACAGTTTCTGCTTGTTGAATTCGCCTTCCTTCAGTTCCTTGGCCTTGCATCCCAGGTACTTGAAAAGCATTTCGGAGGGGTGGAACGCCGAAGAGAGGTCTTCGACCGCCTTGATGAGCACCTGGTTCTGTTCGGGATTGTACTGCCAGAGGCTTTCCCCGTCGCTCGTGAACTCGATGCCCGCGACCTTCAGTTTGAACCTGTCCGCGTCCGCTACCAGGAGCGTGCCCTTTTGGCTTACGATGTCCGGGGAGTCCGAATAGAACACCTGCACCTGGAAATCGAGGCTCCATGCCTTGCCCGACTTGAACCAGGCCTGCGACTTGGCCAGCGCCTCGTCCGCGGTGAGCGCGAAAGCTTGGATGGCCATGGACGCCACGGCCAACAATACAATAAAGATACTACGATTTTTCATAACGCTCCTGAATATGCACAAAAATACAAAACGCGAGCCCCGTAGACGTTGGGTTTTTTGAAGATATATTTCTATCTTTTGTCAAAGAACTTTTTTGGAAGGATTTTATGCGCAAACTCATTTTGCCTATCGCCCTCGTTTCCGCTTCTTTCTCGTTCGCTTTGGACGTTGAACTGCACGGGGATGTAAACTTTGACTACGGTAGCTATTTCGACAGCGATTTTAGCCCGACAAACGCGGCCAACCAGGATATCGATCTTTCTGCGAAGGCCAAACTCGACGAGAACGTGTCCGTCACCGTGAAGGCGAACACCCATACCTCGTATGTCGACAGCTCTGATGGCCTCGTGAAGGCCTCCGAAACCCGCCGCCACTACTTTGCGCATTCCACTGCCATGGGCAATGGAGGCAAGTACACCGATTTCAACTTCGACGGAGTGGAACTCCGCTGGGACGTCGCCCATTCCATCAGCCTCGTCTTCGGTGACCTTACCTATTCTGCAGGTGCGTTCAACTACTACTACTGGCGCGATCCGGCCCGTTATGCCGTGATTGTCCGTGAACAGAACATGCGCGGTGCCGGTGTCGAAGTCGGCAACGAGAAGTACGGTTCCGGTAAGGTCTACATAGGCGCTTCCGAGAACAACGAACATTCCATGGTCCTTTTCGGTACCTATTCGTACCCTGTATTGAACCACGTGGACGAACACCTCGTGCTCACCCCGAGCGTGGACTGGCTGTTCGGCAAGGATATCGGCCGTAGCCACACCTACGTCTTCGGCCTTGAAGTCGATTACACCAAGAGCCTCGAGAAGATGAACTACGGCGTCTACGCCGTGTGGGGCATCCACCCGTACAAGGGCAAGGGCGTCCACTCCTTCCTCGTGGAACCGAGCTTCAATTACGATTTCTTCAACTTCTCGGCTAACTTCTTCTACGCCATTGTCGACGAAGAATATGACGCCGAAGTCCAGATCCTGACCGAAGACCAGATGATGTTCGCCGTCGAACCGAGCTTCAATCTCCACAAGAAGTTCGCGCTGGGCGTGGGTTATGAATACCATGACCACGACACCAACAAGGATGACGACAGCTACCACTTCCTCGGCCTGAACGCCTACCTGTACCCGACTCTGAAGACCGAACTCGTGTTCTGGTGCGGTTACAACTTCAGCGACAAGATCGAAACGGACTTCGCCATGGGTGTCAGCGCGAAGGCTAGCTTCTAGCCCGCGCCCGCAAGGCCTGTCTAGGGAAACCCGTGAGAATCAGGGCTCTAGATTCCATCCGGGGGTTGTTGCTTCTGATAATGACCCTGGACCATTTCGGAAAGCCCATATCGTATTACTTATACCAGTGCTTCGGCTTCTTCAGTGCGGCCGAAGGCTTTTTTTTCTTGTCCGGCTTCGTCGGGATGCTCGCCGCCACGAGCAAGGGAGTCAAGGACCCGAAGCAGACGTGGATGCGTTCCCGCGCGTTCAAGACGTGGCGCTACCACATGGTGACGCTTGTCGTGCTCTGCGTTGCGGCCTGGTGCTTCATGCCGCGGGTGACGCATTTCTTCGATTCCCTCTACGCTCATCCCGTTGTCGGGGGCGTGTATAGCCTTGTCCTCGTGAACACGCCCGAATGGCTCGACGTGCTCCCGCTGTACGTGATATTCCTGCTTGCGGGTTCATTCGTGTTCCCGCTGTTCGTGAAGGCGGCGCGCAAGCGTACGGTGCTGCTCTTGTGGCTGCCTTCGTTCTGCGTATGGGTCGCCGCCCAGTTCGGGTTCCGCGACGCCTGCAATTCCATTTTCCCCGCTTGGATTTACCACGGGTTCTTCGACCCCTTCGGCTGGCAGTTCGTGTACTTCTCGGGTGCCGCTACCGCTTCCTGGTGGCGCATCGCCAAACCGGGCAAGGCGGGGGAGGTCGTCAGGTCGCTCACGCCTGCGCTTGTCGTGGTCGCGGTCTTCTGCTTCCTCTGGTCGCACCAGTTTATCCCGCTCGGGTTGCCTTCCGAATTCTTCGTGAGCAAGGACCACGTGGGCCCGCTCCGTTTCGCGAACTTCTTCACGTTCATGCTGGTCATCTGCTGGATTGTCCGGCGCTTTCCCGACCTGCTGGACTTCCGCATGACGAACACGATGGGCAGGCATAGCCTCGACGTCTATACCGCGCAAATCGTGCTTGTCTACATCTGGATGGCCCTGCCCGGTTCCATCCGCTACCACGGGCCGTGGAACGTCCTTGTCCCGCTGGTTTCTTGCGTGTTGCTCTGGGCGCTCGCGAAGTTCCGCGAACCGCGCGTCAGTACCCGCGAGCCCCGCGCGGGCAAGTAATGAACCGCAGGTGACAAACCGCGGGAAAGCGTTCCCATATCAATCTCTCTGTTGTATATAACGTAATGTTTTGCGGGCTAACTCCTTTGTACTGAAACAGTTAGCTTGCGCTGGTCGTGTTGCCGTTGCCGGCATGCAAAAAAGCCCCGGCGCATTGCCGAGGCTCTTTACAAATTCCGTCGTGTTTACAATTACTGACCGAGGAACTTCTTGCCGATACCGAATTCATCCTTGTACTGGATGTAGTCGGGAACGAAGCTCTTGTCGAAGTTGAACGTGACGTTCAAGCCGCACTGGAATTCGTTCATCAGCTTGCCCTTTTCGCCAGCCTTCAGGTTCTGGCGCTTCTTTTCGATCTTTTCGTCGCCCTTCTTGCCCACGAGCACTTCGGCTTCGCACCAGCCGGTGCCGGCCTTGGCGTTCACGGACTTGCCGTCGGTGGAGACGAGGGTGATGTTTGCCGGGTCAAGAACGGTGTTGTTGCCGGTCGATGCCCAGAACTGGAGTTCGCCCACGAGAGAGGTGGCGGTCAGCTTGAGGGTCGGAAGAGCCATCACGTAGCCCCACTTGTCCACGCGGTTCTTGCCGGACGGATCGGGGATGTTTTCACCGAAGATGAGGAAGTAACCGCGGGTGCCCTTGCGGCTCTTGTTGAGCGCGGCCTTCACGTCGGCGTTTTCCGGAGCGATTTCGGCGATGCGGAGCAGGTAGTATTCGCAGACCACCGGGTCGGTTTCGTCGTTGGCTTCGGCGAGAGCGGCCGGAACGTAGAGGTTTTCGGCTTCGGTACGGAGGGTCTTCACGGCGGCTTCACCGGCGTTCATTCTCTTCGCGATGGAGAGGGCGGTGTCGATCTTGGCGAATGCCTGGAGGGTGGAACCGTAGTCCAGACCCTGCTGGGCGGCCTGCTGCTTACCGATGGTGGCGTAGCTCGTCACGAATTCTTCGATGACTTCGGGCTTCTGCACCTTGGAAATGTTGGAAGCTGCCTTGTCGAAATAGCCACTGATGAGGTCGCTGTTCAGGTTGCTCTTTGCTTCGACATTGGCACCGCGAACGAGAGCGAGCGTGAAATTGTCGTAAAATTCGTCAGAAACCTTGCCCTTTTTGAGAGCGTCCAGGTAGGAGTTGATGGCGTTCCTGTAGCGCTGATTCTCCAGGTGTTCGTCGCCACGCTTTTCGTTGGCGCCCTTGCAGCCGGTAAGCGCGAAGGCCACCGACATGGCTAAAGTGGCAAGAAAAATTTTCTTCATTGGTTTAATCCTCGAGGATGAAGTTCAAAATAACCTAAAAACCCATGTGAAATGGGTCGAAGGTTTTCCACATGATAATTTAAATAAATAAATTTGTCTTATATCACACATATAGGTAAATTTTTTTTTGGAGTGTGTGTAGGGAATGGATATTCTTGTTGTCAGCCCGGAAGCGGGTAATTGGCAGATACCGAGCCCGCTGACCACGGCGGTCAACCGGTTGACTGATGCGTTCGCCCAGGCCGGGGTGAATGTTATGACCTGTTCCCCGTTCTACAAGAACCATTTACAGAATCTGGAAAGTTACAAGTGCGTGTTCCGCGGAGAGGAACGCATGCACCGTAAGCCCTACGAGGTCTGGGTCTCTGAGTCCGACCCTCTGCACACCTATATCTATAACGAAGATTATTTCGGTCGCCCCTATGTCTACGGCCCGCCCAAGAGCATGCCGTATGGCGACAACCACCTGAGGTTTGCCTTCCTTGCGTCGGCATGCCTGAGCTATGCCATCGATACCGGGACCCATTACCAGGCGATTCTCGGGCATGAATGGGGTGGCGCCCTGGCAGGCGCGCTCGCTCACAATACGTACAAAGATGAATTCGGCGACGTCCCGTTCTTCTTCACCGTCCACAACATTACATACGACTTCCACGTGAGGTCCGACGAAATCGAAAGGATCGGGCTTCCGCGCGACCGCTACAACATGGACGGATACGAGTTCTGGGGCAAGGTGAGCCTCCTCAAGGCGGGCATCTGTTTTGCCGAAAAGGTGCTTTTCCCGTCGCCCGGTTACCGCGATGCGATGCTCAATACGAACCTGCCGGGCGGCCTGAGTGGCTTTTTGAACCACAATGCGGACAAACTTATCGGCGTGCAGTTCGGCGTGAGTTACAAGGTCTGGGACTTCAATCGCGACGAGCACCTCCCCATCAAGGAGGCGAAGCGCCGGGCCAGGCTCCACCTGCAGGAATCCTTCCACGTGGACTTCGGGTCGAAGCTCGTCCTCTACGTGCATCTCGACGACGAAGCGGGCAACACTTCCGAGACGCTTGCGACCATCCTCACCGACATTACCAAGCAGGACGTGTTCATCATCGTGGGCATTTCGCCCGAAGATCCGGAATGGAACTTCTACCAGGACGTGTCGAAGCAGTATCCGGACATCATGCACGTGCAGCCTCTCGACAAGGAAACCGAGAACGTGAAGCCGTTGAAGGAAGTCCTTGCCGGTTCTGATATTTTGTTCGCAGCGAACCTGCGTGAGCCGTCCACCTCGATTATCCTCAAGGCGCTCGCCTGCGGAACGCTCCCGCTCACGGGAATCAATGTCGGCGTGGCGAGCATGCTGAGCGACTACGCCCCGGAGACGGCCGGCTGCGCGAACGCGTTCCTCGTCGAAGACGAAAATGCTCCGCACCAGATGTTGCGCCGCTTAAAGGATGCGCTCCACGTGTACAGGAACGAAGTCGCCGATTGGGACAAGGCGGTAGTGAACGCGTACAGCGGTTTTCATTATGAATGGGCCCGCACAATTTCAAAATATTTGCTAATATTGGGCGAACTGGGACTTTAGCTCAATTGGTTAGAGCAGCGGACTCATAACCCGCGGGTTCCGGGTTCAAGTCCCGGAGGTCCCACGAAAGGCTTGCAACTGTAACGGTTGCGAGCCTTTTTGTTTGTTCGGATTTTGTTAAGTCGACTGCAATGCAGGGGTGCCGGTCCGACCTCAGCGACTGATGGTCTTGATCTCGCCGCGCCTTACGCGCTCTTCGCTGTAGGGGTCGATGTGCACCAAAGCGTCGACGACATTCTCGCCGGCGTCGATAAGCCTGCGTTCTACTTCTTCGGCGAGGTCGTGCGCTGCAAGGAGCGACATCTCGGCCGGAACCACCACGTGCAGGTCCACGTGCAGGTCCGAGCCCACGTAACGCGAGCGGAACCCGTGGATGCTGATGACGTTCGGGCAGGCGAGTGCAACCTCTTTCAGTTTTCGGGCCACGTCTTCGGATGCGCCGACGTCAGCCACCTGGTGTATTCCGGGCCATGCGATTTCGAAGCCCGAATGCAGGATGAACGCCGAGACGATGATGGCGCCTACCGAGTCCGCGAACCAGAACTGCGGCATGGCGATCCCGAAGACGACGGCAATCAGTACCGGGATGGAACTGTAGGCGTCGCTCCTGTGGTGCCACGCGTTGGCCTCGAGCGCCTGGCTCCGGATGGCGCGGCCCTTGGCGCGCGTGTAGCGGAAAAGCGCTTCCTTGATGACGATGGAAAGTGCCGCCATGACGGCCGCGATCCATTCGGGCCTCGACTGCACTCCGTCCTTGAGCGATATGATGGCGTTATAACCGAGCCCTATACCCACGGCGCATACCGCAAGCCCGATGCCCACCGTGATGAGCGTCTCGAAGCGCCGGTGCCCGTAGGGGTGTTCCGCATCCGGAGGCGAGTTCCAGAATTTCGACCCCACGATAATCGCGATGTCGGTAATGAAGTCCGATGCGCTGTGGATAGCGTCGGCGACAAGCGCCTGCGACCCGCCGAAATAGCCCGCAAAGAACTTGCCCACCGAGAGCGCGGCATTCCAGCCGAGCCCTATCCAGGTCACTTTGCGGACATCGCCGCCATTGTCCTTTTTGCGAACGCGAGTCATTGCCCCTCAAACTAGCAAAAAAGCCTATCCGGTGCAACCATGCGGCAAAGCCGTGCATCTAAAGAGTATAAAAACAGTTTGGCACTTTCTATTTTTAGGTCGCACTTATGAAGAAGTTCTTGAAAAAGTTTTTGAAATTGCTTGTCGTCGTGGCCGTCCTCGGTGGCGCCGCCTACGGCGTGAAATTCTTCTTCTTTACGGAGAAGGTGAGCGATGCCGCGGGCCCGCTCGTGAGCGCCAAGGTGACGCTCGCCACGATTTCCACCACCATATCGGCTACGGGTACGCTCGAACCGGTCGACCAGGTGGAAGTGGGTACGCAGGTCTCGGGCGATATCAGCAAGATTTTCGTGGATTTCAATTCCAAGGTAAAGAAGGGCCAGGTCATCGCGGAACTGGACAAGTCCAAGCTCAAGGCGACGCTCACGCAGGCCGAAATCGCCTACAGGTCCGCGGAAAACGACTACAAGTACAAGGAATCCACCTACAACCGCGTGAAGAAACTTTCCGAGAGCAACGCCGCGAGCGCGGTGGATCTCGAGACGGCGGAATACAACATGAACGCCGCGAAACTTTCCATGGAGCGCAGCAAGAACGAGGTCGCGCAGGCCAGGTTGAACCTGAGCTATGCGACTATCAAGAGCCCGATTGAAGGCGTGGTTTTGAAGCGCGCCGTAGAAGTGGGCCAGACGGTGGCCGCCTCCATGAGCACCCCGACATTGTTCGTCATCGCGAGGGACCTGAGCCAGATGAAGGTGATGGCCGACGTGGACGAAGCCGATATCGGCCAGGTGAAGGCCGGACAGAAGGTCACGTTTACGGTCGACGCCTTTCAGGGCGAAACGTTCAACGGCTCCGTGCAGGAGGTTCGCCTGAACCCGACGACCACGAGCAACGTGGTGACCTACACGGTGGTGATTACTGCCGACAATCCTGAACAGAAGCTCCTGCCCGGAATGACGGCCACATGCACGATCGTCACGAAGGAAGTGGTCGATGCGATTGCCATTCCCGTGAAGGCTCTCAAGTTCAGCCCCGCCGAAGGCACGCCGATGCTAAACCCGAAGGATTTCCCGCGCCCGCCGATGGGTGAACGCCCGAAGTTCGACAAGGACGGCGATTTCCCGCCTCCGCCTCCCGATATGGGTGCAGGTGGCCCTCCGGGCGGTCCGGGCGGATTCGGCCCGCCGGGTGGCAAGGGCTCGAAGAAGAAGGGCCATCGCCCGAAACTCACGGGCAATCACGTGTGGGTCAGCATCGACGGCAAGGCGGCCCCGCGTCCGGTCAAGATCGGTATCAGCGATGGCGTGAACGTCGAAATCTTGAAGGGCCTCAGCGTGGGCGATTCCGTCGTGGTGAGCCAGGAAACCATAAGCTCGGGTTCGAACACCGAGAAGTCGAAGGCCTCGAGCCCGTTTATGCCCAGCCGACCGGGAAAGAAAAAGAGATAGCATTGGATCGCGGGTCTATACCCGCGATTTTCATTTTTTAGCGTACCGCACGAAGGCGAACCGCTTGCTGTCGGGGGCCCAGGAATTCACGTTGATGGTTCCTTGGCCGCCGAAGATTTTTAGGATGGTGCGCGGTTGGCTCCAGCCGGTTTCGTCGCTGCCGGTCATCAGGCGTAATTCCACGTTCTTGTTGGGCACGTGTTCGCCGGGGCGCACGTCGCGCTCGTGGTAGGCGAGCATCACGACTTTCGTGCGGTCGGGCGAAATGTGCGGGAACCAGGTGTTCCAATGAGCGTCGAACGTCATCTGCGTCTGCTCGGAACCGTCGGCCCTCATGCGCCAAGCCTGCATGCGGCCCGTGCGCACCGAGTTGAACCAGATGTATTCTCCGTCGCAGTCGTATTCCGGGCCGTCATTCAATCCGAATGCGGTCGTAAGCTGCTTCTCGTTTCCGCCTACGGCGGGGATGGTGTAGATGTCGTATTCGCCGTTGCGTTCGGCGCAGTACGCGAGCGTCATGCCGTCTGCCGTGATGCCGTGTAGGTAGCTTGGGGCGAGCGGCGTTATGAGTTCCGGCATGCGGCCGTCGAAGAAAATCTTGTAGATGCGCGAAAGCCCGTCTTCCCTGGTGTGGTGGCTTACATAGAGTCCCGAACCGTCCGGGTCGAGAACGTGGTCGTTGTTGCAGTTGTCGACGAAGTGGCTTGGCACTTCGGTTACCGCGCCTGTCGCGATTTCGATTTTGTAGATGCGGCCTTCGCTATTGTAAGTGAGGAACTTCCCGTCGTCACTCCAGTTGGGCGCCTCGATGACCTTGTCGAATTCCTTGAGCAGTTTTGATTCGCCGGTCTCGATGTCGAAAATTTCGAGGAACGACTTGTCGCCGGAGCGGTCCCACACCTGGGCGGGGGAGAGTTCAAAGGGATAACTCACGCCCCATGCGGCCCGGAGGCCATCCATCTGCGTCATTATCTGCATGGTCTTCGCGTGCGGCATTTCGGGGCATTCCTTGAGTCCCTTTTCGAGAGCGGCCTTGCAGCCGAGTACCTCGTATTCGTAGCAGTTCTCGATGCGGGGCGGCTTCACGGATTCCACGAGCGTTCCGGCGACATCGAACAGCTGGATTTCCACCATGTCGTTGAGGTTCTGCACGCGGATAAAGCCCTCGGTTCCGTAGATTACGCCTTCGTTCTTGAGCGGGGCCACCATCGAGGTCTTGAGGTGAGCGACTTGCCCGTTGGCATACTCCAAATCGATCCAGTCCGTCGCATCCACGCCCGTATGGAACTTGACGCACCTGGTATTCGTCTGCACTATGTGATTCGCAATGCCGCCGATTTCTTCGTCCGTCAAGAAGATGTCCGCGAACGTCAGGCTGTAAATTCCCAGGTCGAGCAGCGCGCCGCCCGCAAGGGCGGGGTTCTTCAAGCGTTCGATATGCGAAAGCGGCATGGAAAAGTCCGCCTCCACGCTTTCGACCATGCCGATTTTCCCGTCGGCAATCCAGTTCTTCACCATCTGCACCGCAGGCAAGAACCGGGTCCACATCGCCTCGCACAAGAAAACGCCCTTCTCTTCGGCGAGGGCAATCACTTCCGATGCCATCAGCGCGTTTGCGGTGAAAGCCTTTTCTACGAGCAGGTTCTTGTTGTACTTTAGACAAAGTAATGTGTTGCTGTAGTGTTCGGAATGCGGAGTCGCGATGTAGATCAAGTCTACATCCGGGTCTTGCGCGAGTTCCTCGTAACTGCCGTATGCGCGGCTGAACCCGTATTCGGCGGCGAACTTCTGCGCCTTCTCGAGCGAGCGTGACGCGACCGCGTACGCCTCTACGCCCATGCCGTTCCTTTCAAGTTTTTTGACTGCGGCGGCCATCTTCGTTGCGATGTGGCCACACCCGAGAATTGCGAACTTTAAAACCTTCATTTCTGGTTCCTTTTTTTTCAAAACTAGTCTTTTTTTGGGCGCGTTGGCGGTATCTCCTCCATATAATTGGACTCCTGCGTAAACAGTTTATTTCTACATTTCGGTTCGGATGACTGATATCGAAGAGTTGGAAGACTACGAGGTACGCATTGGTTCGTTCAATGGACCGATGGATTTGCTCGTGTACTTGGTCCAGAAGAAGGAAATGTCTTTGGACCAGATTCCCATTGCGGAAATCGCCGACGACTTCCTCGCCTGGGTCAACAAGATCGGGGTGACCGACCTTTCGAAGGCGGGCGACTTCCTCTATATGGCGAGCCGCCTGATGGCCCTCAAGGTGCAGGAACTTCTCCCGGCCGAGGAACGCGATCCCGAACTCGTCGAAGAATACAATGCCGACCGCGAAAAACTCATGCAGGAAATGCTCGAGTACCAGCGCTACAAGCAGGTCGCGGGCGGTTTGCAGGAAATGGAAGGCAAGAACTTCGGTACCTACAGCCGAGGCCGCCTCGAAAAGACGCAGACCGACGAGGATACCCTCGCCGATGCGAACATCTGGCAGCTTTTCCGTGCCTACCAGAAGAGCCTCAAGACTAAGATTTCGGATACGGTCCACCATATCGAACTCGATTACGTGACCATCCAGGACCGCCAACAGGCGATAAACAACTACCTGAGCGTGAACGGACGTGCGCTGTTCGAGGACTTGCTCGACAACGACAGCCACCCGATTGTCGCCGCCGTGACGTTCATGGCCCTTCTGGAAATGATAAAGACCGACGACGTGGTGTTCCGCCAGAGCGAACTGTTCGGCCCCATCTGGATTTACCGCAAGAAGAACAATGCGGAATATGCCGACGAGATGGCGCGCGAGACGGTGTTCTTCTCGAAGGACCCGGATGTGAAACCCGGCCTCGTGGAAGAAATCCGCAATATGGCTTTGGCCCGCTCGCAGGCGGGCAGCGTGGGCGATATCGCCGCCGTGATGAAGGAAGCCGTGCTCTGGACTACGCGCGGCAGGGACGTTACCGAAGACGACCTGCAGGCCATGCTCGAAGGCCGCGAAGACTTGAGCGAAGTCCAGGAGAATCCGTTCGCCGAGATGATGCGCGAAGACGAAGCCGCCGAAGCAGCGATGTCGAACGCCCCGGCCGAGGCGGTACCTGGCGAAACCGCGCCGGCAGAATCGGCTGTGCCTGAATCCGCTCCGATGGAGTCTGCGCCGGTTGAAGCTCCGGCAGAAGCTGCCGCAGTTGCTGCTGAAACTGCTCCGGCAGAAAATGCGCAGCCCGAAGAGGCCGTGCCTGAAGCGGTTCCCGTCGAGGAACCCGCCGTTGAAGAGCCTGCTCCTGCCGAAGAACCTGCTCCTGTTGAGGAATCTGTTTCTGATGAGAAATCTGTTCCAGCCGCAGAAAAGCAGATGAGCGACGAGGAGTTCGAAGAATTCATGAAGAAGGCCCAGGCGTTCTACTCTGGCCAGGCCGAGGAAGATTCCTCAAAAGAAAACATCGCCGAAGATTCCGGCGATGATGATGACGATTTCCCGTCTTTGGAAGTCCATTCCGGCGACGACTAGGTCGCCCGAAACAAGCTAATCCCAGTTGATGCTTGGCGGAGGATCTTTCAGGTCCTTGTTTTGCTTTGCCGCCTCGAATTTCTTTTCCAGAAGTTCCGCGCGGTTTTTCTGCGCTTCCTTCGCTGCTGCGAACTTCGCATCCAGATCGGAGGAACGGGATTTCTGTTCTTTCAGGAAGTCGTCGAACGACTTGACTTCCTTCTTGTATTCCTTGTGCGAAAGGACTTCGCCGGTATCGGCGTCCACCACAATTTCGCCCTTGCACATGGGGCATTCAATGGTAAGTGTCCTGACGGCCATGTGAACCTCCTAGTCCCTGCGCCCGCCGATAAGGCCTGCGCGGTAAGCCCAGTAAAGCAACTGCAGTATCGAGCTGATGGCGGCGGCCACGTAGGTAAGGCCTGCGGCAAACAGCACGCCCGAAACGGTATTGTATTCGCGACCCTGCGCCACCACGTCCATGCGGGCGAGCGCCTTCTTCGCACGGCTGGAGGCGTCGAATTCAACGGGAACGGTCACGAGGGTGAAAATCGTAGTGAGGGCGAACAGGAACACGCCGATGATGGCGACAGGCTGGCCGATAGCCTTCCCGAGGCCCATGAGCATGATGCCGATAATCACGAGCCACGGCCCGAGCGTGCTGCCCACGTTGGCTGCGGGAACAATCATCGAACGCAGCCACATCGGGAAGTATCCCTGCGCGTGCTGGATGGCATGCCCCACTTCGTGCGCGGCGACACCCGCGGCGCTCGCGTTGCGCCCGTAGTAGACTTCCTTCGAGAGGTTGAGCGTCTTGTTCAGCGGGTTGTAGTGGTCCGAGAGGAATCCCTGGTGCATCAGGACCTTCACGTCGGTAATGCCCGCGTCCATGAGGATTGCCTTAGCCACGTCGGCTCCGGTGAGGCCGCTCGAAATGTTCACTTTCTGCCCGGCGTTGAAGCGGGTCTTGACGAGCAGGGAAACGCCACCCGAGAGGGCGAGCGTCACAATGAGAATCATCATGTATAAGGGATCAAAGTACATCTGTATTTCCTCGATAATATATTTTACATCATAAATGTATAAAAACAAAGCCGGAAAGGAAAGCATCCTATCCGGCGTATTCGCATTCCGTCACGAAATGCCTAGTTACATGTCGCCCATGTCAATCTTCGCCTTGTCGCGAATGCGAGTCAGCAAGAGGCCCAGAACCAGGTATACGATAGCCTGGACGGCGAGCTTGTATAGCTTGGGCGCTACGTCGTAGATGTCGGCGCCCATCTGCTCGATGGAAAGCCAGGCGGGAACCGCGAACGTGCTCGGGAGTATGTACGAAATCGCCTCCATCCAGCGGGGCATCAGGTAGGTGGGCCAGCTGAAGTTCGCGAGGAACAATACCGGGATGGACAAGTACAGGAACAACTGCATGCTTGTTTCGCGACGCAGGAATATCTGCGAGATGACCATACCGAAGTTGATGACGGAGGCGAGGAATACGATCGAGAAAACGACCATGGGCAAAAGCTCGCCACGACGCGGGAAGTCGAATATGTTATAGACGATGCAGTGGTAGAACAGGATAAAGGTGCAGTAGTGGACGAAGAAGGCCAGCGAACGACCGAAATAGCGGTATTCCGCAGTCTCGTTCTCGACGGGGCTATCGCGGAACTTCTTGCGGAAGCGCCTGTGGGCACGCGAACCGCCCAGCACGCAGATGCCGATGATGAGCGACTGCTGCAAGATTACGACAAGTACGCTCGGCACCACATAGTTGGCGTAGCCACCGGTACTGTTGAATAGCGTCTGGATGCTGATGGGGATGGGGTCGCGCATGGCAATCGCCTTTGCCGACGGGACCTTCTTTTCTAGGGCTATCTGCTTGACTTTGTTTGTTGCTCCCACTGTCAGCGCGCAAGTGGAGAACGCGGTGCCGATTGCGCCATGGAACATCACGTAGGCGCCGTGCGTAAAGATGTTCACCGTCACCTGGTGCTTGCCGCGGATATTCTTCTCCATGTCTTCGGGAATGACCATGAATCCGTAAATCTCGTCGCGGGCCATCGCCGCCTCGGCCTCTTGCATGTCGGTGTAGATGGATTTCACCTCGATCTGCTGCGCTGCCGACGCCATGCGGGTAAGGTCGCGGGACATGGCCGTATTGTCGAGGTCGACAACCGCCACGGGCACCTTGGTTACCGTCTGGTGGATGTAAGGAACCGGATAGTAGAACGCGTAGATGACACCAGCCACCACGAGCAGGAGCACTGCGGCAGGGTCCGTGTAGATGAGCTTCCATTCGGCGAAGGCTACTTTCAAGAGGCGCTTTATCATGCTTGTGCCTCCAGTTTTGCGGCTTCTTCGCGCTTGGTTTCCAGGCGCACGTGCTGCTTCCAGCGCATCGACATGAGGAACGCTCCGAGAATGTTCCAGAATATCGCCATCGCTATAAGGATTTCCATGCTATGCCATGTAGATGCCATATCCACATCGCCAAGCATCATTGTCGACTGGATCATGAGCACGTGGGTGAGCGGCAAGATAAACGCGAAGCAACGTACGGCAAAGGGCATCGCCATCACGGGGAAGGTCTGACCGGCAAACGCGAAGGCAGGGCTTCCGATAATGCCCGCAGCACCGGTCGCCATTCTCATCAGGCCGAATATGCCCACAAATACGATACCCGCACCGGAGCACGCCGCGATCATGAACAATTGCGCTGCGGCCGTCATCACGAATTCTTCGAAAGAAAGCGGGGCTAGCAACCTGTGGCAGTAGGCGTAGCAGCCGAGGGATTCAAGCCAGAGGATGATGTTCATCGGGAACACGCTTGCAAACCAGAGCGTAAATCTGGAACCGCCCGCATAGCCGATCATCTCTTTTACGCGGTGGTCGCGAAGCGGGTAAGATGCCACATACGCACCGACAATCATCGCCGCAAGGTGGAAAATCGCCGTCACGAGCCCGAGAACGAGGAATCCTTGGTAATTGCTCTTCTGGTTTCCGACCGAATGGATCTGCACCTTCACGGGGTCTTCCATCTGGGCGGTAAACATCTCGCTACCCACCGCAGCCAGCACGGAACGAATTTCCTTGGTCGCGAACATATTGGTGAGGTAGTTCTGCCCGCTGGAATACACGGGAATTACAGGAGCTTCCAGACGGAGCGCGCGCCGTTCCATATCGTTGGGGAACACGATAAACGCCTGGATTTCGCCCCGGATGACGGCATGCTCGCATTCGCCCATGTCGGCACACGCCATCTTTATATTGAGCACGGGGCTTGAACGCAGTTTCGATTCGAGCTTGTCGGCAAGCTGGCTGTTGTCCTGCTTGACAACCCCGATGGGCACGTGCTGCACGATTTCCGAGGAGAACATCCCCATCGTGAAAAGGGATACGCTGATAGGCAACACCGTAAGAATCATCCACAGCACGACGTTGTGGCTGAAGTAGATTTTACGGACGGTTTTTAAAAGGCCATTCAAAACCATGGCGCGACCGGGTTACTTGATGGAATCGACGGACAACAGGACGCTCATGCCGGGCCTGAGATTTTCGACCTTCTGCGAGGGGCGCAGGCGAACTTCGAATGTCTTGAGGTCGAAACCGCCGCTTTCCTTGCTGCTGCGCCAGGTGGCATAGTCGCCCACGGAGGCGATGTAGCTTACTTCCATTTCGACATCCTTGTCGAGCGCAGGAATGTGCATCGTAAACTTCTTGCCCTTGGAAACATTCTTGAGCATGTCTTCGCGCAGGTGGAACACCGCCCAGGCATCGTTCAGGTCGGTCACTGCGATTACCGGCATGCCGGAACCGACGACTTCGCCTTCTTCGGCGAGCTTCAGGGAGACTTCGCCGCTGATGGGGCTACGGATCTTGGTTTCTTCGAGGTAGGCGTCCACTTCGGCGGTGGCGCCCTTGGCCTGGAGCACGAGGGCGTTTGCCGCTGCCTTGTCTTCGCTGCGGGCGCCGGCGACGGCCTGGTTGTACTGGGCCTTCGCCGCATCGGCGGCGGACTGGCTGGCCTTCATCTGAGTTTCGGCTTCGTCGCGCTTCTGGAGCGGGAGCACGCCTTCGTTAAAGAGTTTCTGCACGCGGTCGTAGGTGTTCTTCGCGAGCGTCGCTGCATCCTGAGCGCGATCGGCCATCGCCTTGAGGGCGGTAATGTCTTCGCTGCGGGCTCCGTTGCGGGCCTTGCTTGCCTGGGCGCGTGCTGCACCGAGGGCGCCCTGGGCCTGCATCTTCTTGGCTTCAATTTCCGGGCTGCTGATGATGGCGACGATGGAATCCTTCATTACCATGTCGCCCTCGTGCACGAACAGGCGTTCGATGCGGCCGGGGACCTTCCCGGCCACGAGCACGCGCCGTGCTTCCATTTGGCCTTGCAAGAACTGCTCGCGGGGCGCCGTTGCGAACTTTTGCAACTCCATCACGCCCAAAATGACGAGCGCGACCAGCCCTGCGACAATGATAATTTTACCGAGTGTCTTAAGCACGTTCATTACTTTGCCTCCGTTTTTTCAGCCGAAGTTTCTTTTTGTGCGGAATCCGCGGTTTTTGCCGCATCCGTCTGGTTTGCCGGTTCCTGCGCCGGCGCTTCTGTCGCTACCTGCTGTTCGGCAGGGGTAGCCGTATTTCCGTTTGCCGTGCTGTCGGCGGGTGTCGCTGCTGCGCTATCGGCCGGGACGGCGGTCTCGACTGTATTTTCGGTAGCTGCGGGCGCTTCGACGGGCTTTGCCTTGCCCATCAGGGAACCGGCGGATTCGATTTCACCGGCGGCTTCCAGCAGGCCGAGCCATGCGACAACGGCGTCGTAATGTGCCTTCAGGTCGGCAACTTGCAGGCGAGAAAGGGAAAGTTCTGCGTCCACCACGTCGAGGCCGGTCGCAAGGCCCGCTTCGTATGCGCGGGTCTGGCTGCGGAGCGCTTCGTCGGCGAGTTCGCGCGTCTTCACGAGGCTCGTGAGGCGGCTTTTGGCGTGTTCCATTTCGCGCCAGCGCTTTTCCACGAGCAGGTTGATGTTGTCGAGAGTCTGTTCTTCCTTGCTGACGAGGGAGCGTTCCATCGCCTTTGCGGAAGTTACCTTTGCGCGGGATTCCGCACCGCCTAAAATCGGGAGGTCCCATTGCGCTTTTGCGCCGACGGCCCATTCGGGCTCGAGAATGGTCAAGTCTTTCGTATAGAGTTCGCGGTAGCCGAACAATGCGACGGTCGGGAACCAGTCGGCACGCGCTGCGCGCACGGCGTCGTGGCTGCGCTTGCGTTCCGTACGGAGCTGCCTGAGCCCTGGGTGCTTTTCGCGGGCCATCTGCTTGAATTCTTCCAGGCTGCGATCGAGTTCGGGCGCTTCCACCGGGGTCGTTGCCGAAATGCTCGTGTCGGTGTGGAGCAGGCTTGCGAGCGCCATGCGGGCAAGCGACTGGTCACGCAGGGCGTCTTCGAGGGCGTTTTGCGCCTCGGCCAGCGCGACTTCGGCACGCAGGCGTTCCGCCTTGCTGATCTGGCCGCCTTCTTCCAACTTTTTGGAACGTTCCAGGTGGCCTTCCAGGTTCTTCATCGTCGTTTCGCGCAGCACCGTGAGTTCTTCGGCCAGGCGCAGCATGAAGTATTTCGTGGTGACATCCATCAGGATGGCGTTTTGCGCCATGTCGAATTCAGCCTTGCGGGCGTTCACATTCTCTTTTGCCGCATCGTAGGCGGAATAAATCTTGAGGCCGGTGAAAATGGGCCAAACGACGGTTACGCGAGCGTTGAAGAACACGTCGTCCTGCACCTTCATGCCGAAATCGCTTTCATCGATCTTCTTTTTGGCGGCATCGCTATAGATATCCGCGGACTGCTGGGCAAACGTTTCGGGAGAACCAGTCCCCAACTTTTCCTTAAGGGCGTTTTCGGCATAAGCCTTGGCCATCTCGTCGCTACCAGTCTGGGCCAAAGCCCCTTCGTACGCTTGTTTATAGCCAGCCGACGCTTTGTTGTAGGCGTTAATGTACGCCTTGGAATAGGCGGATGCACCGGCGATTTCGCTCAGCGGTTCCTGTAGGCTGCTCAAGTCGATGGTGATGGGGTCGTTGATCTTCGTGACGCTTGCCGAAAGGGAAACTTTGGGTAAAAAGCGCGAACGCGCTTCGATACGGCCGCTTTCGGCCATTTCGACTTTAGCCTTTTCGGCTTTAATCTGGGAATTGTTGGATTTCGCCATGTCGATGGCTTCCTGCAGAGTCAGCGGGGAGGCCACGGCCAAAGCGCCCAACGAAACAATGTAAAGCAAGCACTTTTTCATAGCAATAAAAAGATACAATTTTTGTAAAGTTCGGGCAATGCCGTTCATCCTGCTGTTTGTGCAAATTATCCGTTTCCCTGTATACAGACAAAAGTGTGCGCCAGTGAACTGGCGCTTTCGGGGCTTGGCGACTGTGAGCGTGTATACAAAAAGGAACCCGTTTGCGCGGGTTCCTTCCAATGCTATGAAAAGCTTGCGGCTGCGATTAAATCTTGCCCGGAGTCGGAAGAGCGACCTCCCAGGCCTTGGCTTCGTAGCCCATGGTGGTCTTGTCTACGCGGTGCAGGCTGAAACCGAAACCGTCCGCCTCGGTGAGACCGTTCCAGTTGTCGGAATAGAGCGTCGCGTCGTGCCAGACGTAGAAGTATTTGGTAATTCCGCCTTCCGTTTCCTTGGAGAAGGGTTCCTTGACCGCAATCGTTTCACCGCGGTTCGAAAGCTTGCCCTTGTAGGTCACGATCTGTACGTCGGCAGGAATCGAGTAAGTGCTGCGGACGAAATCGGCGTTCCAGGTGGTAATTCCGAATGCCTGCATGTCCACATCTTCGAGCGTTTCGGGAATCAGGAGCAAAAGGCCCTTCGCGGGGATGGTCATGCTCGAAAATTCCATGTTGATACCTTCGACCTTCCATCCCTTCTGCACGGAGGCGCTGTAGAGGGTGACGGCGGCGTCCGAACCGTTCACGATTTCCATGAATTCGAACGGGACCGTGGTATTGGCTGTAGCCGGATGGTAGTTGATTTCGTTGATGTAGAGGGAGCCTACCAGGAGGGCGGAGTTCTTTTCGCCGGGGGTCGCCGTGGCCAGCGGGCCCTGGGCGGTGGAACCATCACTCAGGTCAATGACACCGCTCGTCGCGGTCGTTGCGGGCACCCAGATGCTCGATTCGTCGCCTTCCTGCGGGCCGCGCAGATAGAATTCACCGCCATCGGGAGCGACAATCAGTTCATCGTCAAATGCCGTATTGGCATCGAGAACGAGGTAGCCCTTCGCAGGCACGGTTCCGCTCTTGATGCTGAGCGTCTGGTTACGGCGCTTGATTTCGACCAGCCAGCCCGTAATGTCGACAGGCTGATTACCTGCGTTGTAGACTTCGATCCAGGAATCTTCGCCGGCCTTGTACGGCTTGATTTCGTTGATGCGGACGTTCGTCGGGGCAACCCACTGGTCACCGCCTACGCCCGGAGTGCCGCCGTCGGCCTTGCTTGCCGCCCAGGAATTGGGCTGGGCAGCGTTGCCGCCCACGTACACGAGGGAACGGCCCTTGCCGTCGGCCAGGCTCGGCCAAGGAGGTTCGTTACTGAAGGCGCAGCTCACGTCACCTTCACCCTGGACCTTCACGTTGACCACGTCGCCTTCGTTGAAGAGCTTTACGTTCTGGGCATCATCCCACGGTCCAAAGAGCCTTCCGGCAAATGTCGGGTAGGCTTTCTTGAATTCGGTGGGGTCGTTTGTGACGACCACGTATTCACCCTTCTTGAGGGGCTCTGCCGGGAATGTGTAATCGACGGCGCCGCTCAAGTGAAGGAAGAAGTTCTGCATGTTGTCCATGTCCATGCCGCCCGCGATGTAGATTTCAATCCATTCGAGCTTGGAATCCTTCGCGTGGTACATGATTTCGGAGCAGGCCATCTGCGGAGGAGCGTCGTTGGACAAGGAAGAACTGGACTTCGGCAAGGAAGCGCTGCTTCCGGGAAGGCCATCACTGCTTCCGGGGATGCTTCCGCTGCTTCCGGGATCTCCCGCGCTGTTCGGCACAGAGGCGGAACTATCGGGATCTGTGGAAGAACCATTATCGCATGCGGAGAATGCTCCGAGCATCGAGATTAAGGTTCCGGTCAAAAGCCACTTTTTCATGTCCATAAGGGCCATCCTTTTTGAGGTTTTACGCTCGGTATTAGAAATCCTAGAAGTTCCCGGCCAATTTCGTCCAGTAGGGGGACTTGAATCGGCGAGGGTTCTCGTAAACACGTTTCCATTCGGCTGCCGCATTTCCGAATTTAGAAAATGCGGAATGCTTGAGGTTCAAAAATCTTATCAGGTCGAACATCCAGTAAGGAACCTGTGAGCAGGGGCACTTCAATTCGAGCACGGCGTCCATTCCCGGCTGGAAGAAGCGGGGAAGGCCTGTCGAATGCATGTAGTGCGGGTCCACCGTGTAGTCGAAACCGTTCTCTTCGCGGAAGCGCATGCCCGTATCGATTGTCACGCGGGAATATTCCTCGCGGAGCCCGAACCAGGCGCGACGCTTGTACTGCGTCAAAAGGCGCGGATGAGCCCCGTGGAGTTCCGTCTTGTACAGGAAATCCTTGAGGTACATGCGGTCCTTGTCTGTTTTGCAGGGCCATTCCTCGGGCTTCATGTGCCAGACTTCGCCCGGGTTGATTCCCTTGATGGTGGCGCGGCTCTTGTAACAGATGCTCCTGATTTTGCGCTTCACCTCGAAATGGAACGTACCGTCCTGTGCGGGGTGTTCCCCGTAGGTACGGATGCGCATGTTGAAACGGTCCAGAAGCTGTTTCTTTTTCCAGCCCAGGAACGTCCACTTCGGGGAGTCCAGGTACAGGTTCGTAATCCAGTAGAAACCGCCCGGAGTAATCTTGGAATAGTAGTCCTCTTCGCAGTACGGGGCAAGGAAAGCACCGATCCGGTCCGCCCATTCGACGGGGATGTGGTACTTGAGCTCGAAACGTTCGAGAAGACTAAAACCGCGGGCTTCCGCCATATTACTTCAGCCCCTCGCGAAGATGGTTCACGACGCCTTCGCGTGCAAGAATGCCAGCATAGTTCAGCAGTTCGAGATAGCGGGCGAAAATATCGTATTCGAGTTTCACCGCCTTCATGTCGCTTTCAAGCGCGCTTTCTTTTGCGCGCAGGAGGAGCAGCGGGTCGGAACCGGCGTTACGTGCGAACTGTTCCATGAACCCGCTCGCGTTCACCTGTTCCACGAATTCCTTCTGGACCTTCCACTGGCCGATCAAGGCGAGCACTTCTTCGGTAAGGCGTGCCACCTTCTGGTTGATATCGCGCACGTCGCTCAGGTAGTCGCTTTCGGCATCGAGCTTGGCCACCTGGAGCTTCAGGTCGGAATCCTTGCCGCTGTCGAAGAACGGCAGGCGGAAGGCGAGGTTCACGAAGAACTTGTCGGCCGTCTTGCGGTTGTCCTTGTCCGGGACGAGCACGTTGGCAAGGCCCGTGCAGTTAAGCGCGGTCTCGCACCCCGTCTGTTTCTTGAACTCGTCTACGTAATCCGCGTAGGCACCCGTACCAAAGACATCCGTTGCGTCCAGGTCCTTGTACTTTTCCATCCGGGATTCGATCTGCAGGGAGTAGCCGATGCCGATATGCGAGATGTAGTCGCGGCCCTTGCTCACGTCCTGCTTGGCCTGCGCCACTTCGCTGTCGCGCTTGCCCTTGGCCATCGCCACCAGCGGGAAGTTCTCGTCCACTTCGACGCCGTTAGAGAGGTTCTGTTCGAGTTCTTCCATCGTCGGGAGGAACGAGGAATCCAGATCGACACCATCGAAATCGGGTACCCAGATCTTCATCTTGAGTTCCGCATCGCGGAGGGCGGTGCTGTCCGAAAGCAAGTCTGCGCGGATGCTCGCACCCTTTTCGAGAGTGCTCATCAGGTCTTCGGCATTGAACGTGGCCGAGCCGGACTTGAGGTGCAGAACCTCGACGCGGTCGGTGTTCACCTGCAAAAGCTGCTTGTTGATGTCATTGATTTTCTTGCGCATTACGAAGCGCACGCCGCGTTCGTAGCGGTCGTAGAGCAACAGCGAGCGTTCCACGCCAAAGCGGGCCTTTTCGTAGTTCTTTACTGCTTCGTAGCGTTCACGGTCGGCGCTGCTTTCACCGAACGTCTTGGGGCTCATGCGGAGCTCAAAATCATGCTTTGCAAAGCTGAAACCGTCCAGCTGGTAACGGAGTTCCAGCTTGTCCCAGAGTTTCGTGCTTCTGCCGGAGGCCGTAGCCTCGGAACGCTTTTGTGCCGCCTCGTAACGGGGGTCGCTCTGTGCGGACTGGACGAGCCTGTCCCAAGTGAGCGGGCCTGCGAATACTGCCACCGAAAGGATGGCAGGGATGGCTGCGATACGCTTCATTATTTGTTACCGTTTTTCTTGAGGTGTTTAACGCTTGTCTCGGTGATGGTCACCATCTCGCCCAGGAGGAACGGGTTCGCTTCGGGAATCTTGATGGTCACTTCGCGGCCGTAGACGGGCAGTTCGGGCATCTTCCACATACGGGTCGGGAAGGGGACGATGCGGCTAGAGAGACCGACGACTTCACCGACAACGGCCTTGCCCGTACCGGCGAGCGTGGTCACCTTCACGGCTTCGCCCACGTCCATGTTCTGGTAAATCTGTTCGTTGATGTAACCGCGCACCAGGGTCGGGCTCTTGTGCGTGAGGGTCACGATCGGGGCGAAGCTCGAAACCTTTTCGCCGTCGCGCACGTTCACGTCACCCACCACCCAGTTTTCTTTTGCAATCTGGATGAGTTCCTGCTGCTGCTTCTTGAGTTCTTCGAGTTCCTTCTTCAGGTTCTCGGCTTCGCTCTTGCCGGTGGTCTTCTGGAGCCTGCCGCTGCCGCGGAGCAGCGCAATCTGTTCGTTCGCGCTCTTGGTCGCAAGCGCAAGTTCGTTCTTGAGGCTCTTGATGCGCATGGCCATCGCGTCGTTGCCGTCACCACCGGAATTGGAGTTCGAGAGGCTCTTGAGCTTGGCGGAAATGGCCTTGTTGCTGTTGTATTCCGTTTCGAGGTTGCGGATTTCGGCGGAGAGGGCCAGGCGGCGGGTCTCGAGGTTCGCCTTGACTTCGGCCACCTTCTGGTCGATTTCGGCGGAGCTCAGGTTGCTGCGGCCTTCGAGGGCGTCAAGTTCGCGGGTCACTTCGGAGATGCGGAGCGTAAGGTCGGGGCGGTTGATTTCGACAATCGTGTCGCCCACCTGGATTTCCTGGCCGGGAACCACGTGCACCTTCACAATTTCGGTAGCGGAAGGCACGCTGATGATGGTTTCACTAGCTTCGGCGATACCGCGGAACATGGCGGCCTTGCCCTGGTACATAAAGCCAAGCACAATCGCCATGATAAGGCAAATAATCCAAGCGAGAGAGAGCTTGTGACTGTAGACGTATGCCACGCCGGCGTTGTTCTTGTGGGTATTCCAGAAATTATCGAGCAAATCTTCAATCTTGTTCATCTTTGCCCCCTACATTTCCGTCGTCGCGTCCTGCATCATGAACTGCACGTCCGAGATGCCTTCGATTTTGGAGAGCTCGGTCAAGATTTCGGCGGCGGGCTTTGTCGCACGGAGCCTTACCTGGTACGCGACATCGAGACGGGCACCGCCGTCGACTTCGCGCATCGTGATAAGGATGAACGTCTTGAGGCTGCTCTTCATGAGGTCTTCGATCTGGCCGCGGACCTTGGGTTCGTTGGGGAGTGCAAAGCGGAGCATGCCGTCAAAGAAGTGCTTGGTACCGAGACCGGTGCGGGAGAGGAGGAAGGCGACGCAGCAGAAGGCTACCGTACCGCCGGCAGCGGCACCCCAGGCATACACGCCACAGCCGATACCCGCGCCTAGCGAGGCAAATATGAACATGATATCTCGCGGGTCCTTGAAGCTCGTACGGAAGCGGACCACCGAGAGTGCGCCCATCATGCCGAGGCCGCGGCCAACGTTATCGCCGATGGCCTGCATAATCATTGCTGCGGCAACCGAGCTCAGGACGATGCCCTGGACGAAGTTGCGGGAGTAAGAGAGACCGAGGAAGGTCTTTTCGTATGTCCACCCGATCATGGATGAGAGGATGAATGCCAATGTCAGTGTGTAGATCAGCGTGATGATCGTTGCATTGGTCGTACTAGATTGGACCGCGAGAAGGTCTAGCATAGTATCTCCATAATTTATGTCGTTTGTTTTGCGTTCCCATAATCTACTTAAAATAGCCTAATTTTAGAGCCGTTTTCTGTAAATTTGGGTCAACAAAAACATGTTAATTTCCTTAAAAAAGGCGTTAAGTGATGTTTTCACCCGAAAAATAGATAAATGTCTCTGTAAACTCACGTAAAGAAGAGTTTATATAACGATTTCCGTTGTAAACGGGTACACCAAAAACGGCCGAATTCTTATTTTTTTTTACATGAAACGGAAATGCAAAAGGCGTACGCCCATGACCCGTTCGCAGATGATGCGGGCGGTCCGTTCGGAGGATACCGTTCCCGAACTGCGGGTACGGAAGGCGCTTTTCCGCGACGGGTTCCGCTATCGCCTCCATTGCCATGACTTACCCGGTTCTCCGGACCTTTTCGTCTTGAAATACGGGGTGGTGGTGTTCGTGAACGGGTGCTTTTGGCACCAGCACGGTTGCAAGTTCACGGGCCGCCCCAAGAGCAATCCCGTTTTTTGGAACGATAAATTTACAAACAACGTTGTTAGGGACATAAAGACGGGCTGGAAACTTTCTCTGCTCGGTTTCCGCACGGCGACCGTATGGGAATGCTCCATCAAGAACGCCTTCGAACGCACCATGGAACTGTTGGAAGCTTTCATTTTGGGCGACGACGAGACCATCGAAATATGATGGTGCCTGAAAAACGTATATTTGATGCCGCTACAAGGAGGAATGATGAATTTTAGCCGAATACTTGCCGCCGGAGCGCTTGCCGCATCGTATGCCTTCGCACAACCGGTGGCTCCGTCGGTGGACCAGCCGGAAGGCCAGCCCGCTAAAAAGGCGGGCCTGAACAGCAAGATGGGGCTTGGGTTCCACGGACAATTTGAATTCACGAACCTGTATGGCCTGGCCCAGGACTGGAACCTGGGGGACGATGAAGAAGCTCCTTCTGGCATAGGCTTTGTCGCCGGTCTTCGCGGTCGCATTCCCATGATGCCGGTCGTGCATTTTGCTCCCGAACTCAACTTCCACTATGCCCGGCTTACCCAACAGGATGAAGCCGCCAAGCGCAGCTTTCAGCAGATGGATATCGAAGTGCCCTTGATGCTGAGGGGCATCCTGAAGGACATGTTCTACGTGACCGCAGGCGCGCAGCTCGAGTTAAACCTCTACTCGAAGGCTAAGGTTGATTTCGGCAGCGACGATAATGGCGGGTATCTTGACCCTATCGATATCGAATATGAAGAAGATCTCGACAAGGCCACGTTCGGGTTCGGACTGGTGCTCGGTGCCGGCTTTGTTTTCTTCGATAGAATATCTGTCGATGCTCGTTTTGTTCTGGGACTTACGGAAGCTTACCCGAACGGCGAAAGCAAGTTTGTCACGATGGATGGCGCAAAGCAGAAGTCGTTCCAGTTCGGCATTGGTTGCTGGATTCTCTAGAACGTATTTTGTTTGAGAAAAAAGAAAGCCCGCTCGGTTGAGCGGGCTTTTCTTCTTGTTGTATAGGCTATTATCGCGCCAGTTTGCAAGAAGCAGTACTTGTTTCTGAACCACCAGTAAAGGTTACGCAAACAGACGGATAGTTAAGGGTTCCTATTGGTACAGCGCCCAATTCTACAGAGTTCTGTACATTGTAACCACCTGATTTAGGAGTCGTTTTCCCATTATAGGTCATGTTCAACGTGAGGTTCGCTACGCCTTGTACAGCGTACTCACAGGTCACTTTCAAATTGGGTTTGTCATATTCATTGGTCCACTCGCCATTAACGACTATGCAACCTTCGTTCTTCACGTTTACGGCCTTCTCAGGAAGCTGGTTGCCCGTAACGGTCAACTGATATTCCGGACCTGCGGTTGTCTTCACTGCGGGGCACTGTACCGAGATGATCGTATTGTCGGCATGGCTCACCTTAAGTGTCGGGGCGTAGCCGTTCTGGGCTGCAGTGAAGGTCTTGGTGTAGCTGGCTTCGCTGCCAGGAGCGCCGCCATCCCATTCATAAATCAACGGAGTCACAGTGGACTTGCAACCAGTTACGGTCCATGTGACATTGGGATCCGACGTAAAGTCAACGGATGGTGCCGCAGTCGTACATTCGCATCCCGTAATCTTGGCGCCGTTCACGTTGAGGGGAGAACAAGTGACTTCTCCGGAACCGCTGTTTAGGGTCACCTTCACTGTGGCTGTCTTTTGGCCAGAGGTCGAGTATGTCACTTTTGGAGTCTTATCAGTTGATGATTCAGGGGTGCCGCCCGGGAAGCTCCATGCGTACTTAATGGACATCAGGTTGTTCATGTCCTTCTTCAATTCTTCGCTTGCGGTGAAAGACCATGTTGCCGGCGCATTGAGATCTACGGTACCAGTGGTGGGGCCGCAGGCGCCGAGACCGGTAATGGGCGCAGCGATTGACGAGGAAGACGGAGGCGGAGCAACAGTAGAGGAAGAACTGCTGTAGGAAGGAGAAGCGATCGACGAGAATTTGAAAATGCTGGACGAAACCTGAGTAACGGAGGACTGAGGTACCGTTTCGGAAGATGTGGCTACCTCACTGGAGGACAGCTCAACCGCTTTACCAATTGCAACAGCCATTTCATTTTCGCAGGCCGCAACCTTGGCGCATGTGTCCTTTGCGTGGGCGATCTGGTTCGTGAAGTCCAGAGTGCCAAACACCGCGCTAAGCAATTCATCGTCACCAGACATATTTTCTACGACACCGTCACCGCAGGCCCAAAAGCCGGCGGCAATCGCGACGGAGGAAAGACTTATCAAAAGTTTCTTGTTCATACAAAACCTCTTTTGAGGAAATTTACATTAATCTTTATAAAAAAGAGCAAAAGAAACAATTTTTCGTGAAAGAAAACACAGAAAAAACTGCTTTTTAGCCCCGAAAAAGCCTTTTGGGACCCCTTACTGCTCCTCTTCGACCGAAATTTTTCGCTGTCCGGTGATGAACTGGTGCACGTAGGGGTTCGTGGTGTTCTTGATTTCGTCCACCGTTCCAACCTCGATGATGCGTCCGTTGTAGAGCATCGCGATGCGGTCTGCCACCTTGAAGGCGCTCACCATGTCGTGCGTCACGACGACGGAAGTGACCCCGAGCTTGCTCTGCATGTCGAGGATGAGGTCGTTGATGACATCGCTCGTGATGGGGTCGAGACCGGTCGTCGGTTCGTCGTACAGGAGGATTTCGGGGTTCAAGGCGATAGCGCGGGCGAGGGCCACGCGCTTGCGCATGCCGCCCGAAAGTTCGGAGGGCATCTTGGTCCTGAACTCGGGGACGAGGTTGATCATCTGGAGCTTTTCGGTCACCACGTCCTGAATTTGTTTCTCGGAAAGTTCCGGATGGTGCTCGCGCAGGGCGAACGCGATGTTCTCGCCTGTGTTCATGGAATCGAAAAGAGCGCCCATCTGGAAAAGCATGCCCATCTTTTTGCGGATGGTGCGCGTGTCGAAGAACTTGGGCGTACTGATGGTAACGCCATCGACGGAAACTTCGCCTCCATCGGGCTGCAACAGGCCGATCATGTGCTTCAGGATCACGGACTTGCCACCGCCGGACTTGCCGATGATGACCATGGTCTCGCCACGGCGGATATCCAGGTTCACGTCCTCGAGAACGGTCTGCGGGCCGAAGGACTTCTTGAGCCCCTTCAGGCGGATGGCGATATCATTCGGGTCTATCTTTACGTTCGGCATAATGGCACCTGCAAAAACTAGAAGAACATGATGGCATCAAGAACAAAGTCAGAAATCAAAATCATGAGGCAACTGGAAACCACGACGTTCATGGTCGCAAGCCCCACACCGCGAGCTCCGGGCTTGGCGTTTATCCCGTGGTAGTAACCCAGCACGAAAATCAGCACGCCGAACACGAGCGACTTGATCATGCCCGACCAGAGGTCCATGGAATTGAACAGGTACTGCATGCCGGAGGTGTAGGTGTAAGTCGTGATGTCGAGGCCGAGAACGCACACGATCCAGCCACCGATAAGCGCGAGGCAGTTGGATATGGCGGTAAGGCAAGGGATCATCGTCATGAACGCGATAAAGCGGGGGAGAGCGAGGTAGCGGTACGGGTCGAGGCCGAGAACCGTATAGGCGGAGAGTTCCTCCTTTTCCTTCATGCTCCCGAGTTCAGCCGCGACGGCGCTGCCCACGCGGCCCGAAAGTACGATGGCCGTAAGGAGCGGTCCGAGTTCGATGAGCACCATCTTGCAGGCGGCCGTACCGACGAACTTGTCGGCCACCAGGTTCTGAAATTCGAATTCGGCACATACGGTCGCCACCATGCCCGTGAATATGGAAGTCACGAACAGGAGCGGAAGCGACGAGACGCCGATGGATATCATCTGCTTCACGATGAGGTCCGGATTCTTGAACACGTGCGGAATCTGCTTCAGGGTGAGGAACAGGATGCACAGGACTTCGCCTATGCTCGCAATCCCGTCGACAATGACGCGTCCGATCCATACCGCAGGTTGAAGCAGAAAAGACATTACTGGTAATCTCCGAAGGAATAGCCGCCGTCAGACGGGTCGTCGCCGTAGCTGTATTCAGAATCTTCGCCACCGCCTTCGCCTTCGCCGTTTTCGGCATCGTAGAACGTAGTGTACTCGGGAACGAACGCGAGGGGGATGTCCCTCACGGAACCGTTACGGTGCTTGGCGACGATGAGTTCGGCCTTGAATTTGTCTTCGTCCTTGTGGGTGCGCACGTAGGGGCGTTCCACGAACCAGACCATGTCGGCGTCTTGTTCGATAGAACCCGATTCGCGGAGGTCGGAAAGCTGCGGCCTCTCGCGGCCCTTTTCTTCGACCTTACGGCTGAGCTGTGCGAGCGCGATGACGGGGATGTGCAGGTCCTTGGCGAGAATCTTGAGGCCACGCGAGATGGCGCCGATGGCGACTGCGCGGTTTTCTTCACCGCCGGTCTTCATCAACTGGAGGTAGTCGATGATCAGCATGTCGAGCTTGTCTTTGCGCTTGAGGTCGCGGGCCTTGCTCATGAGTTCCATGATGCCGAGGTCGGCATTGTCGTCGACGTAGAGCGGCGCCTGGTTGATGGGGGCGACCGTCGCGATGAGCTTGCGCATCTCTTCGGGAGAAAGCTTGTTGTTGCGGAGCTTGCTCTGGTCGATTTGGGCCCTGGAGCAGAGCAGACGCTGGGCGAGCTGCACGCCGTCCATTTCGAGGCTGAAGAAGGCGACGTTCCTGTGGTAGTTGATGGCTGCGTTCGCTGCAATCGTGAGGGCGAACGACGTCTTGCCGACACCGGGACGCGCTGCAAGGATAATCAGGTCGGAATCCTGCAGGCCGTTGGTGAGTTCGTCGAGTTCCTTGATGCCCGTGGGCACGCCGGTGATGCCGTCCTTGCGGTTGTTGAGACGGTCGAGAAGCGGGTTCACGAAGTTCTCGATGGGGCGGAGCGTGTTCTTCACCTGCTTTTCGGCGATGGCGAACACGTCCTTTTCTGCTGCTTGCAGGACTTCGTCCGGGTTGTTGCCCGCGTCCATCGCCTTCTTGATGGTGTCCGAAGACATCTTGATGAGCTTGCGGAGCACGTACTTGTTGCGCAGGTGTTCCAGGTTCCATTCCACGTTCGCCGACGAGGCGACGCTTTCCATCATTTCGAAAATATATTCGCGGCCGCCCGCTTGGGCGAGTTTCCCCATTTTTTCTAGTTGGGCGGGGAGGGTGAGCATGTCGATGGGAGTGCCTAGGCTGTACAAATCCTTCATGGCGTGCCAGACTAACTGGTGGCGTTCCATGTAGAAGAAATCGTCTTCCGACACCATCTCGATGACGGGCGCGATTACGTTGGGGTCACGAAGGATTCCGCCGAGCAAATAGCGTTCGGCATCGCAGTCCATCGGGACTTGGCGACCTTCGTAGCTTCCACCTTCTTTAGCGAATTCAGACATATACTTGAGGAAATATAATTTTTAGTTTCAGGAGAAATACGAACTTTTCGGGAGATGGACCTTCCAGGTGAGCCATTTCAGCTGCTTGTCTTGGGACATGGCGACTGCGTCTACGAGCGCACAGGTCTTGATGCCCGAAAATTCCAGATCGGTTCCGGCAAGGTCGTTGAAGTTCTTGCCCTTGCCGAATAACTGGTGGAAAAGTCCTTCGCCGAACGACACCATGATATCGGGTTTCACGAAGGAAAGTTCCTTGGTGAGCATCTTGCGCAGGGCCGCTTCGAAAAGGGGCGGAATGTTCCTTGCGGTGTGCCCCTTGTAGAAGTAGGCGACCCCGATGGAATCCTCGGTAATCTTCAGGTTCGCGAAAAGGCGGATGAGCATCTGGCCTGCTTCGGACGAGAGGTAGTTGCTCTGGTCGGAAAGCGGGTTCGGCATCAGGAGCAGGAGTTTCGGGTTTTCAGGGCCTTCGTAATGCGCGAGGTTGTTTATGCCGGAGTAAATGGCTTCGCCCTGGATTGCCGCATAGAAGGCGTCCAGGCTTTCCGCGGATTCGAATGCGGCAGAAGCCTTCCTTGCGGCAGGACGTGCCGCGGGCATCGCGACTGCGGGTATGATCGGCGGTTCTTGTGCGCGTGCTGCCTGTGCCGCTTGTGTGGCCGGCGCCGTGCGTACGGGTTGTGCCGCTGGCTGCGGTGGCGTCGGCATGGCGGGCTTTGGCGCAGGGGCGGCTGCTCGCTGGAGTTTCTGGAGCGTCCAGGGTTCGTCGAGGTACACGTCGGAAAGGCCCATGTCGATCTGGCCTTGCAAATAGTTCCGCAATTCGCTGAAATCAAATTCTTCAGGCATCGGAGCCTCCTTGGCGCTCGTGTAGTTCGTTCAAGGCAAATTCAACAATCTCCGTGGCGAGATCGATTTTGCCGCCCATCTTCATCTCGCAGATTTCTGCATTCGGGCGGATGAGGGTGTAGCGGACGTCGTCATAGCCGAAACCGCTGCCGCTTGCGACGGGGGCGTTTAGCAGGAGCGCGTCTGCACCGCTCTTCGCGAGTTTCTCGGCGGCGTGTTCCTTGAAGTGGTCGGTCTCGAGCGCAAAGCCTACGATGACCTGGTTTGCGGTGCGGTTGTTGCTTGCCTGGGATGCGCGGGCCGCGGTGCAGTCGCGCAGTATGTTCGGGTTCGGCACGAGCTCGATGGTAAGCTGGCTCCTGCTGTCCTTGATTTTCTCGGCGGCGGCGGTTTTCGGACGGTAGTCCGCGACAGCCGCGCAGTGGACGATGACATCGGCAGAGGGCTGTCGGGCCATGACGGCGTCGTGCATTTCTTGGGCGCTGCGCACGCGGGTTACCTGTACGCCTTCCGCGAATTTCGCTTCCATCGGGCCGGCGACGACTTCGACCTCGAAGCCGTTCGCGTAGAATACCGAGGCGAGCGCGACGGCGGTTTTGCCGCTGCTGCGGTTGCTGATGTAGCGGACCGGGTCTATCGCTTCTTCGGTGCGGCCTGCGGTCAAAAGAACTTTCTTGCCGTGGCCGGGAAGGGTCGCATCTTGTGTCGGCGGAACATCTTGTGCCACAGGACATGCGGGGGCGTTGCGGGGGTGGCCCCCGCTAGATGGGGTAGCGAGCGACGCAGTGCGAGGTAGGGGCAGGCTTGCCCCTTCCAAGTATTCCACGATCTCCGCGGGTTCCATCAGGCGGCCTTGCCCGACTTCGCCGCAGGCGAGTTCACCGGCCGGGGATTCGAGAACAGTCGTGTCTTCGAAGTTGCGGAGGATTTCGAGGTTGCGTTTTACTGCGGGCGAATTGTACATCGCGACGTTCATCGCGGGCGCGACAACGCGCGGGCAGGTGCAACTCATGAAGCAGAGGCTCACCGGGTCGTCGGCGATACCGCAGGCGAACTTGCCGATGACATTTGCTGTCGCGGGCACCACCAGGTAGAGGTCGGCCCAGCGGGGGAAATCTATGTGCTGGAAAGGACGTGCCTCGACGGCCCCGTTCTTGAGGTATACGGGACACTTGGAGAGGCTTGCAAAAGTGAGCGGGGCGACGAATTCGGTTGCGGCATCGGTCATGCACACGCGCACCGTGGCTCCCTTTTTCTGCAAAAGGCGCAAGAGTTCGCAGGCCTTGTAGGCGGCGATGCCTCCAGAGACGCCCAACAGGATTTTCTTTCCGGCGAGGTTCATGAAACGCAAGATAGAAAAATGTGCGGCGAAGCCGCAGTTGCTAGTATCTAGTTGATAGTTACTAGCGATTGCTTATGTCAGAAATTTAGTTGGCAGAACTTAGTTCACTTCTACAGATTCAGTGAACATAATGCAAAAAAATCCCCGCGACTTTCATCGCGGGGGATTTTGTAACCAGTATTTCTAGCGACTAGTAACTAGCGGCCAGAAACCAAATTACTTGGCTTCTTCAGCAGCGGCGTCAGCCGGCTTTTCAGCCTTCTTCTTGGTGGTCTTCTTCTTCGGAGCAGTAGCTTCGCCAATCGTCGTGCCCGATTCGCCCGGCTTGTGGGAGTCCATCCAAGCCTTGAGTTCAGCGGATTCGCGGTTCTTGAAGTAGTCCACCACGGAGAGGTAGATCTTGCGGTTGTTCTGGTCGATTTCGGTCACAACAGCCGGAACTTCGTCGCCAACCTTGAATGCATCGGCCGGAACCTTGATGTATTCAGCGGTGAGCTTGGAGACCGGGATGAAGCCTTCGATACCGTCGTTGAGTTCAACCACGACGCCGCGGTCGAGCATACGAACGATCTTGCCCTTCACTTCGGCATCAACCGGGAACGTGGTTTCGATGGAATCCCACGGGTCTTCGGTGAGGTGCTTCATGGAGAGGGAAATGCGGCGCTTTTCCTTATCGACAGCGAGCACGACGCATTCGACCTTGTCACCCTTCTTGACCATTTCGTTCGGGTGGGTGATCTTCTTGGTCCAGGACATGTCGGAGACGTGGATGAGGCCATCAACACCTTCCTTGATTTCGACGAAGGCGCCGAAGGAAGCGATGTTGCGGATTTCGCCAACCACGCGGGCACCCGGGGGAAGTTCGGTTTCGATGGAATCCCACGGATCGCTTTCGAGCTGCTTCATGCCGAGAGAGATGCGTTCTGCATCTTCTTCGACCTTGAGGACGACAGCTTCCACTTCCTGACCCACGGAGAGGATCTTGGAGGGGTGCTTGCCGTGCTGAGTCCAGGACATTTCGGAAACGTGGATGAGGCCTTCGACGCCGCTATCCAGTTCGACGAATGCACCGTAATCGGTAATGGAAACGACCTTGCCCTTGACGATAGCGCCTTCGGGGTAACGTTCGGCGATGTCCTTCCACGGATGCGGCTTGAGCTGCTTCATGCCGAGAGAGATGCGTTCCTTCTTGTCGTTGAAGTCGAGCACCATGACTTCGACTTCCTGGCCGAGCTGGACCATTTCGGTCGGGTGGTTGATGCGCTTGTAGCTCATGTCGGTGATGTGGAGGAGGCCGTCTACGCCGCCGAGGTCAATGAACGCACCGAAGTCGGTGATGTTCTTGACGAGGCCCTTGCGGACCTGGCCCTTCTCGAGAGTTTCGAGAACGTCGCCACGCTGCTTGTTGCGTTCTTCTTCGAGAACGACGCGGCGAGACACGACGATGTTGCGGCGAGCCTTGTTGACCTTGATGACCTTGAGGTCGAATTCCTGACCGATGAGGGCGTTGATGTCCGGGATCTGACGGAGATCGATCTGGGAGCCCGGGAGGAAGGCGTCGATGCCGAACAGGTCGACAACCACACCGCCCTTGATACGCTTGGTGAGCGTGCCGCGCACGACTTCGTTGTTTTCGAATGCCGCGTGGATGCGATCCCACACGCGCACGAAGTCGGCCTTCTGCTTCGAAAGGATGAGACGGCCGTCTTCATCTTCGAGCTTCTCGACAAACACTTCGATTTCGGAACCGATTTCGAGGGAGTCCGTGTCCTTGAATTCAGCACGGTCGATGACACCTTCGGACTTGTAGTTAACGTCGATCAGGACTTCCTGGTCGTTCACCTGGCTGATCTTGCCCATGACGAGCTTGCCCTGTTCGAGGCAGCCCATGCCGGCGTACACGTCAGCGTTCTGCTTGCGGAAGTCCGGGGAGCATTCACCCTGGGCGGCAAGGATTTCGGCGAGATCTTCAGCGGTTCCGAATTTGAGATTTTGAGACATATTGTTTAGTTTGGGTTGTGGTTCAAAGGATTCAGGCTACGCCACTACACCTACGTAGTCGAGAATCTTTTGCACCTGTTGTTGGATTGAGATGTGTGTAGTGTCAATTTCGATAGCGTCGTCCGCTTTTTTGAGCGGAGCATTCGCGCGGGAAGAATCCAGACGGTCGCGTTCGACCAAATTCTGCAGGACTTCTTCCAGGGTAACTTTTTCGCCTTTCTCAAGGAGTTCCTTGTAGCGGCGTTCGGCGCGGACCTTCACGTCCGTCACCATGAAAAACTTGTACTTCGCATCGGGGAAAACGACCGTGCCGATGTCGCGGCCATCCAGAATGCAACTCTGCCTCTTGCCGATTTCACGCTGCTGCGCTGTCATGGCGGCGCGGACGGACGGGAGGGCGCAGTAGATGCTCACGTTGCTCGAGACCTTCATGCCGCGGATTTCAGATTCGCGGCTGACGCCGTTGATGAGCACGTGGTTTTCGGAGTCGAACCCGAGGGTGAGGTTGGAAAGCAGTTCGTCCATCGCGGGGCCCTCTTCGGCGGGCAGTCCCTTGTCGAGGGCGGCGAGCGTCACCGCGCGGTACATGGCGCCGGTATCCAGGTAGGTGATACCCAGGGTCTTGGCCACGATTTTAGCGGTCGTACTTTTTCCTGTGCCGGAGCCGCCGTCCAGGGCGATGACAAAATTTTCTGAACTACTCATGAGTGGGGGCAAATATAGAATTATTTGCCCTAGTACTCAAGGTCGTAGAGGTAAACCGTGGCGGTGTTTTCGCGTGTATCCCAGAAAATCAGCTCCGAACCGTCCTTGTACAGCGTCAATTCCCAGTCGTTATCGTAAAAATAGTAGAACCTGCCGTGCTCATCGTAGTCCGAGGCGTATTCGCGGGTTGTGTAGTAGCGGTTGTATTGGCCGTCCAGGTTGAGTGTCGCCAGTTCGTCGGAATCGATCCGGAGGGAGGCCGTGTAGGCGGGGCTTACCGGGTCCGCCAAGGTGCAGTCGTACAGGCCGAACGAGTCGAATCGGCAGTCCATGGCGTAATAGTACCTGAACGAACGGTTGAAAATGGCTCCGTCCGCATCCGGGGAACCCACGGTCCATTCAGCGCCGCAGGCGGTCAGGAGCAGAGCGAAGGCGAGGACTGAAAAAAACTTTTTCATAAAAATTTAAAATGCCTCCATAAAAAAATCCCCCGACCGAGCCGAGGGATGATTCAATATAAATTAACTATCAGTCGGATTCGTAGTCGCCGTTGTAGATCTTTTCTTCGGCTTCTTCGATGTTCTCGTCGTGGAACTCTTCAGGAGCCTGGAGGTCGCGAGTACTGCCGTACTTGCGCTTTTCTTCGTCAGTGAGCTTGTTGGAGAACACTTCGACCTGCTGTTCCTGGTTGGCCTCTTCCTCTTCTTCCTTGAGGATCTTCTGGCCTTCTTCGAGACGGCGCTTGATGTGTTCCTTTTCCATTTCTTCGAGGTTCGTTCCGACCTTGGCCTGTTCTTCGGACATCACGTAACGTTCGTTAGCTTCGTCCATGGCATCCTTGATGCCTACGAGGCGGCCCCTGCCATCGACACGGAGACCGGCTTTACGCAAGGTAGAAAGCGGAAGACGGCGGGCGGCAAGCTGGTACTCCTGCTTGAAATCGTATCCGTCGCTGCTGATCTGGTTCGCTTCGTCTGGTGTGACGTATTCGAGAGCTTCCTGCCAGCGAGAGCTCTGCACGCAGGAAGTGAAGGCGACGAGCGCGTTGTCAAGTGCTTCGGGATCGTCCGAAGTACCGGCGCAGCCGACCAATGCGAGAACCATGAATGTAAGACCCATCAAAAATTTTTTCATAGGGAGAAACCTCCTTAAAAAATTATCCCGTTCCTAATATATAACAATTTTTTCGAAATTTAACGGAAAAACGACATTTTTTTCTCATAAATCTATGTCTTTATTATGACTATGATGTTTTAGGGGATAGGTTTTTTCTATTTTCTCGCCCACTATGAGTGAAAACGCAGACATTTACCGCATTGACACCCCTGATGGTCGAGAAATTATACTTATTGGTACCGCCCACATTTCGAAGGCGTCCAAGGAGCTTGTGCGGGAGACAATCGAGGCGGAGAGCCCCGATACAGTGTGCGTTGAACTTGACGAGGGCCGTGCCAAGTCCATCCAGGATCCTGATCGCTGGAAAAAGACCGACCTGAAAGAAGTTATCAAGAAGAAGCAGCTCGCGACGCTGATTGCGAACCTCGTGCTCGGGTCTTACCAGAAGCGCATGGGGGCCCAGACGGGCGTCAAGCCCGGTTCGGAACTTAAGGAAGCGATCAACGTTTCGGACGAGAAGAGCATACCGGTGGTGCTGGCGGACCGCGATATCAAGATTACCCTCAAGCGCACGTGGGCATGCACACCGTGGTACCGCAAGTTCAGCCTTCTGGGCGGGCTTTTCGCAAGCATTTTCGACAAGACCGAAATCAGCGAAGAGGAACTCGCGAAAATCAAGGAACAGGATGCCCTTAGTTCCATGATGCAGGAATTCGGGAAGAGTTTCCCCGAGGTCAAGCAGGTGCTGATCGACGAGCGTGACCAGTTCCTTGCGAGCAAGATCAAGAATGCGCCGGGCAAGAAGATTGTCGCTGTTGTCGGGGCGGGCCATGTGAAGGGCATCGCTTCCATCATCAGCGAGAACAAGGAACTGCCGAGCGAGGAATCCATCACGGTTATCCCGAAGGGTGGCTTCATCTGGAAGCTCCTTGGGTGGGCTATTCCTATCGCGATTATCGCTAGCATTATTTTTGTCGGGTACGAGGCCGGTGTCGAGAAGGCCGGGCAGCTCAGCCTGCAGTGGGCGATGTTCACTGGAGGCGGCGCGATGCTCGGTACGATTATCGCGGGAGGACATCCGGTCACGGTCCTTGTGGCGCTGCTGGTCGCTCCGTTCACGGGGCTCACTCCGCTTATCGGTGTCGGGTTCTTTACCGCGCTCACGCAGGTGTACATGAGGCCACCGCGCGTGTCCGAGATGGAAACGCTTTCTGACGATATTTGGCAGGTGAAGCGCTGGTGGAAAAACCGCGTGACCCGCGTGATTCTGTGCTTCCTGTGCCCGGGAATTCCGGCGATTATCGGGAAGATTCTGGCGATATTCAAGATTTACCAGGCGTTCTAAGGGCTGAAACGCTTTTTTGAGGGTGTGAGCAGACCCAATGGGGTGAAATGGCGAGGTAGGTCTGCTGGAGAGGGTCCTTCGTACCCTCTTCTCTACGAGAGAGGGATTGGACAACAATATCACTTCGTTCATTGTTGCCCCAACCCTTTCACTACGTTTGAGGGGGCTTCGCCCCTTTCACTCTCCTTTAGCAAGGAGAGTGAGGGATGGGACATCGACATCACTTTGTTTGTCGATGCCCTACGGGTTACGGCCTTTGGCCGTAATCCTTGACTGCGTCTGGTTCGCTTTGCTCACCCGCAGTCAATCGAACCCTCTCCGAGGGTTCGCCCCTTGCCCTATTGAAACAAAAAGTGGGGCCTTACGGCTCCACTTTTCGTTTCAAGGAGAGAGAGGGATTCGAACCCTCGGACCTGTGACAGTCTCCGGATTTCGAGACCGGCCCAATCGACCACTCTGGCATCTCTCCAAGGTTCGCATAATTTAGTAAAG